>NZ_JBEXID010000061.1:0-42077 GCF_040608395.1 Streptomyces sp. NPDC005181 | reverse complement strand
TGACACCCCCGCTCCGACAGCCGCTGACCACTCGGTCACCAGCCGTCACCACACACCCGAAACCGTCACACGCTGCGGTCGCACTGAATGTTTGCGCAGGTACCTGTGCTGGGACACGACGGCGAGCCCACAGGGAAGACCACTGAAGCAACCGTCATCGCTTGGATCTGGGCCCGGACGGTGGCCTGCCTGAACCCTGCTTGTGGAATCCAAATGCCACTGGTGCGTTCTTGGTGGTTGGGCAAGAAGGGGGGTAAGGAGGCGTACGTTGTCCCCACGGTAGTAAATGACGCTATGGCACCCGGCGGACGGCGCGTAGAGTTCAGTATTGGGCACAACCCAAAGCAGGCCCCCACAAAATCGAACGACGGAACCATGGCGACAGGCAGAGGCGCCACCTGCGTCGCCTGTGGAGGATTCATCACCCTGGCAGCTATTCGCTCTGAAGGGGCTGTCGGCCGGATTGGCGCTCAACTGCTCGCCACCGTCACAGAAGGCTACCGTCGCCGCATATACCTTGCTCCAGATGAGAAGCATGTGCAGGCGGCAAATATCCCACGACCGGCTGATGCGCCATCCGGTTCCATTGCGACGAACCCGCGTTGGTTCTCTCCCCCGCAGTACGGATTTACCGAGTTCTCCGATCTTTTCACAGCCAGGCAGCTTACGACACTTATGGCTCTCGGTGATCTCGTTGGTGAGGCTCGAGAGCAGTTGCTTACCGACGCTGTCGTAGCAGGTCTCCCCCGTGGTGGATCTCTGGCTGCCGGTGGAACTGGCGCCGAGGCTTACGCTGACGCGGTGGCAACATATCTCGGGATGGCGGCAAGTCGCCTGTCTGACTACGGCGGAACCATCTCTACCTGGATGCCCGACCCGAAGAATGAAGGAATTCGAAATACATTTGCCCGCCAGGCGCTCCCCATGACTTGGGACTTCGCCGAGGCAAATCTATTCAGCGAGTCTTCCGGGAACTTCGGGTTCATGCTTCGCGGTATCACCCGTGTACTCGACGAACTCCCTGCACGCAATGAGGGACGTGCACGGCAAGCTGACGCAGCCAGTCGTGATTACACGGGTCTCCTAATTGCTACCGACCCGCCGTACTACGACAATATCGGGTACTCGGACCTCTCCGACTATTTCTATGTTTGGTTGCGCCGTTCCTTGCGCGACATCCACCCGGACCTGTTCGGTACGATGCTCGTCCCGAAGGCAGAAGAACTCGTCGCCAACCCATACCGCCACGGAGGGAAGGCGAGTGCAGAGAAGTTCTTCGAGGATGGTTTCCAGCACGTCTTCGCCCGTGCGCGGCAGACAGCCTCGTCGAACTACCCGATCACCATCTTCTACGCCTTCAAGCAGGCAGAGTTGAAGAAGGAGGGGGTTGCTTCCACGGGATGGTCGACTTTCCTGGAGGGCATGGTCCGCAACGGCTGGACCATCACCGCAACGTGGCCCGTACGCTCGGAGCGTGGCGGGCGAATGATCTCTGTGGGGACGAACGCTCTCGCCTCTTCGATCGTGTTGGCTCTCCGCCCTCGTGAGACAACCGCCCCTGCGACGGACCGAACAGGGTTCCTGGCTGCGCTGCATGCCGATCTGGACGAGGCACTGCCTCGCATCCGTGAGGGTGCAATCGCTCCGGCGGACCTGCGGCAGACGATCCTTGGGCCTGGGATGGCCGTGTTCTCCCGCTTCTCCCGGGTACTAGAGGATGACGGCTCCACGATGTCGGTGAAGACCGCGCTGGCGCTGATCAACCAGACTTTTGACGCGTTGCAGAACGAGCATGACGCCGAACTGGACGCTGACAGCCGGTTCTGCCTGGACTGGTTCCGTTCGTACGGCTGGGACACGCGCCCCTACGGTGACGCCGAGTCCCTGGCCGTGCCGCTGGGCCTGTCTGTGGACGGGATCGCCCGCGGCGGAAGCCTCACCTCCGGCGCAGGCAAGGTCGCGCTGATCAAGCCCCAGAATCTCGACCCCCGCTGGGACCCGGCCCACGACGACCGGCTGTCGCTTTCGGAGGTCACCTGCCACCTGGCGCGCGCGTACGCGACCGAGGGGCGCGAAGAGGCGGCCAGGCTTATGGCCGAGGTGAAGGGGAGGGTGGACATGGACGAGGTCAACCGCCTGGCCACGCGCTTGTACGAGCTGATGGAGTCTCAGGACCCTTCGACCGCTGGGCTGTTCAATGGGCTCGGTGGCGCGTGGGCCGATGTCTCCGCGACGTCGACCACGATCCGCCCGGCCGCTGTGGCCGAGATGCTCTTTGGGGAGGAGATCTGATGGCGCTGACGAACAATGAGAAGGTACTGCGCAGCTTCGACCAGCTGCTTGAGGGCGTGCGGCCGTGGGTTGACATGCGTATGTCCGCGCAGGCTCCGACCGGCAAGGACTGGATGGAGCTGATCGCCGCTGAGGACGTGGCGAAGTTCGGCACAGCCAAGACGTACTCGCGGGACGACGTGCGGTTCCTGCTGCGCATCGTCACGGAGAAATGGAAGGTCTTTGAGAAGGACCTCTCGCGCCCGCAGTCCGCGTTGGCCTCTGAGCTGCGGGAGACGGCGAACGCGGCTCACCACGGGCAGAAGTTCTCCTCGGACGACACCTACCGTGCGCTGGACACGATCGAACGTCTCCTGACGGTGATCGGTGCTGGGGACGAGGCCGATGTGGTCGCGAAGATGCGCATGGAGCACCAGCGGGAGGTCTTCGAAAAGCAGACCCGCAACCGGCTGATGCGTGAGGCACAAGCGGTCAAGGTCGCCGGCGTGCAGGCTGGCACGACGATCAAGCCGTGGCGTGAGGTCATCCGGCCGCACGCCGACGTGATCCGTGGGCAGTTCTCCGCCGCCGAGTTCGCTGCCGATCTGTATGCGGTGGCCCATGGCCACGCCGCGGCGCCGGAATATCTGAACCCGGCTGAGTTCTTCTCTCGCACCTATCTCACCAGTGGTCTGTCCGACCTGCTGACCCGTGCGTTCAAGCGTCTCTCCGGGGATGCCGGGGCGAGCCCAGTGATAAATCTGCAGACTCAGTTCGGTGGTGGTAAGACGCACTCGATGCTGGCTCTCTACCACCTGTTCTCCGAGGGCCTGGCTACGAGCGCGCTGTCTCAGGCCGTGCAGGATGTCGTGCATGCCGCCCTGCCCACGGCCGAAGGCGACCCACTGAGGTCGCTGGACGTGAAGCGGGTCACGTTGGTGGGCACAAAGCTCTCCCCGAGCCAGCCGATCGTCAAGGACGACGGCACTCAGGTGCGCACGATCTGGGGGGAACTGGCCTGGCAGCTCGGAGACCGCAAGGCGTTCGACCGCGTCGCGATGGCGGATGCGACCGGCACTGATCCCGGCGACGCGCTGGACGCCGTCGTGCGCGACGTCGTCGCCGGCGGCAAGAGCGTGCTGATCCTGATCGACGAGTGGGTGGCTTACGCCCGCCAACTCGTGGGACGCGACGACCTTCCCGGCGGATCCTTCGCCACGCAACACACCTTCGCTCAGCACCTGACCGAGATGGCCAAGTCCATCCCGGGTGTCATGCTCGTGGTCTCCATCCCTGCCTCCGACTCTCTTGACAACGGTGGCGGCGGCTCGGCGCTGGAGGTGGGTGGCCCCAACGGGCACGTCGCTCTGGAGACCCTGCAACACACCATCGGTCGCAACGCCGATGACTGGCGGCCCGCCAACAACATCGAGTCCTTCGAGATCGTGCGCCGGCGCCTGTTCGAAGAACCCGATGCCGTGGCCCTGGCGGACATCTCCGCAGTGGCCAAGCAGTACGTGAAGTACTACCAGGACAACACCGGGTTCTTCCCGCGTGAGACGACCACCAGCGAGTACGAGCAACGCATCCGGGCGGCGTACCCGATCCATCCCGAGTTGTTCGACCGGCTCTACGAAGACTGGTCGACGCTGCCGAAGTTCCAGCGCACCCGCGGTGTGCTGCGTCTGATGAGCGTGGTCATCAACTCCCTGTGGGCCGCCAATGACACCACGCCGCTCATCACGCCCGGGGCGGTGCCCGTCCACGACACTCAGGTCTTCAGCGAGATCACCAAGTATCTCGACGACAACTGGAAGCCGGTCGTGGACAAGGACGTCGACGGCGAGGGTGCCACTCCGGTTCAGATCGACCGTGAGCGCCCGTCGTTCGGACAGCGAGCGCTCACCAGGCGTGTCGCCCGGTCGGTGTTCATCGCGACCGTTCCGACGCTGCGCTCGGCGCACAAGGGCGTGGACATCCAGCAACTCCGCCTGGGCACCGCGGTGCCCGGCGACGTCATCAACCACATCGGTGACGCCCGTGCCCTGCTGGGGCAGCGTGCCACGTACTTCTACGAAGACGGCGACCGCTCCTGGTACGACCTCGCGGCGTCGGTCTCCCGAGTGGCAGCCGACCGGGCCGCCGGCTACGGCGAGGCCGACGTGCACGCCACGATCGTCGAACGCCTCAAGGCCACAGGGAAGACGCCCAAGGCGTCCTTCGGTGCTGTGCATGCTGCACCCCTCGACACCGGGGACATCCCCGATTCCGAGGTCCTCAAGCTCGTGGTCATGCACCCGAAGTTCACCTGGGGCAAGGATGCCTCCACAGCCACGGACTTCGCCGAGCGTCTTCTGCGGGAGGCCGGTAATGGGCAGCGACAGCGGCGCAACATGCTGGTCATGGTCGCCGCCGATCGCGAAACCTACCCCGAGCTCGACGGCGTGGTGCGCGAGTATCGGGCCTGGCAGTCCATCGCCGACGAGGCCGACGAACTCGAACTCAGCGCCCAGCAGCGCAAGCAGTCCGTCACCCGTGCCCGTCAGTTGAACGCGGCCGTCGACGACCGCGTCCGCGCAGCCTTCACCGCAGCACTGATCCCGACCGAGCTGCCCGGCCAGAGGCCGACCATCTCCTTCACCCGTGTCGCCAAGGATGGTGGCTCCCTAGCCGAGCGGGTCACCGCGGCGCTCAAGGCCAAGGGCTGGATTACTCCCGTGCTCGGGGCCACGCTCGTACGCATGGCTCTCGAAGGCGCCCTGGCTAACGCCTGGAGCAAGGGGCACGTGCGATTCGGTGACCTTTGGTCCTGGTACACCCAGTACCCGTACCTGAAGCGCCTGCCCAACCGGCAGGTGCTTGAGCAGGCCGTACTCAGCGCTGCCGACGTCCTCCTGTGGCAGCAGGATGCCTTCGCCCTCGCCGATGGCTACGACGAGGCCACCGACGAGTACCAGAACCTGTGGATCCACGGTGACAAGCCCGAGCCCGGTTTCGTCACCGACGACATGCTCCTCGTCCAGCCGGGACGAGCGGTCGCCCAGCGTGCACGGGTCGTCGCCACCCCGTCGGCTGAGCCGGAGATCCCGGCAGAAGATGCCAGCAGCAGCGAAGACAGCACCCCGCAGCCCAGCATCGTCACCCCTCTCCCGGGCGCCGGCTCTCAGCCTTCGACGCCGATGGCCAAGAAGGTCGCGCGGAGGTTCTGGGGCGTCAAGACTCTCAACCCCAACCGTCCTGCCGCAGACTTCGCCCACATTCAGCAGGAAGTCCTCGCACACCTTGAGGCTGCCGACGGCGTCCGGCTCGAGGTCCGCATCGAGATCACCGCAACCACCACTGACGGTTTCACCGAGCAGCAGGTGCGAACGGTCCGTGAGAATGCTGTTCAGCTGAGGTTCGAGGACAGTGGGTTCGAGGAAAGCTGAACGGCGCACGTGCCGGGTCATAGATCTCACAAGCGACGGGTCCCCCCTTCGATACGGGGTGAGGCAACCGCCTCATCCCGAGCTCAGGAGACCAGGATGTATGCCGTCGTTGACCGGGAACGAGAGCGTAGGAGTGAGGTAGGTCGAGCTTCCGAAGCGACTTGATCGGTAGCCCCCGGCCAGGGCCTACGGTGAGCGGCTCTTCGGCTGGGCGATCCAGCTACTCACGCGACCGTTCCTATGTTGGACTCCTTGGGCGCTCGCTACGGGAGGTGGGGTCAGCGGTTGAGGGCGAAGGCGATGCGAGGGTCGACCGGCCGGGCCGCCGGAGCGGAGGCGGTGGGAGCGGGAACCGGCACCGTGGCCGGGAGGCCGTCGCGGACTGGGCTGACCGCGAGAGCGGCGGCGCTGACGCGGGAGGCACAGGTAAAGCCTCGGTCGTGGTGGGGGCGCGCGGTTGCTGCGGGCGTAGGAGGGCGGCGAGCCGCTATGTCCTGGGCGACGGAGGGCTGGACCGCGACCTGGAGATCGGATCGATGCATCGACAGCGTGGCGCCGGCGACCTTCCCCAGGGCTTCGCTGCGGTCGATGGTGAGGGGCAGCGTGTAGATGTCCAGGTCCGGGATATGGTGCCAGCCGTGTTCCTCCAGGATGAGGCGGCCGCCGAGCGCGGAGGAGTGGTCATCGGTGGCCGCGATGATGCCGAGCTGCGAATGTTCGGCGAACGCGGCGTCGGGAACTGCGCCCGGAGACCGGCCACGGGCGGAGCCCGCTTCGGAGGCCAGTGATGGGTCGAACGCGGCATCTACGTCGACCTGGTAGCCGGCGTTGCGCAGCAGTGTGACAGCCCGGGTGACGCGGCCCTGTCCGTCACGTTGCTGGTCGGCCAGTGCGTACAGCGTCGGCTGGTCCGGGACGGGGTGGAAGTCGAAGCCCTTCAGCATCCATGCGCTGGCTGGGAGGTGTTTCGGGTTCGCGGCGACGATGCCGTAGGCGGGGTGGTGGCCGATCGCGACGTCGGGAAGCGAGTCGTAGTGGGTGGGCATGGCTGATCCATCCGGTGCAGGCTCGGGGAGCGCGGTGGTCGAGGGCCGGAATGGTTCTGCTGGCGAGGGGCACGGGGTACTCCGAGGCGGAAAGCGGTCAGCGACCGGGCGCGGACGGGACATGGGCGGGCGGCGGTACGGGGCGTACGGCCGAAGCCGCAGACCTCGGTGCCGCGGGCGTGTACTGGGCGGTCGGTGAGAGTGCGCGGGCGGCACTCACTCGCGACGAGGCGGCGTCCGGTCGTGGAGGAAGACCGAGCTGATCGAGGTGCCCGTCGATGGCGTCCAGCAGGCTGACCGCGCTGCCGCCGTGCCGGGCATGGGGGCCGCCTGGCTCCGAGTCGTAGATCACTTCATGGACTGTGTAGTCGTCGGGATGCCCGCGGGTCACCAGCCAGCTTTCGGGGCGCCCGGGTGGGTGGTCGGTCGGCGGTTCCTGGGGCGGCGAGATGCTCAGCGAGCTGCCGTCTGGGAGGGCGATGCGGACGATGTAGTCGCTGAGCCCGTACTCGACAGTGCACTCCAGGCCGCGCTGCCGAAGGGGCGCGGTGAGGTGGCCGTACCCGTGCGCAGGTCCCGGCATGTCGGCAGTCGCCTGCTGGGGGAGCAGTTCGCTGGGGTGAGCGGTGATGGGCGGGTCCTCCTGCTGGAGTGGAACCAGGGGTGGATCGGAATGCATAGGGCTTCTCCCTGGCTGGGTGCCCCGGCGGCCGACGGCGCGAGCCGCAGGCACGTGGAGCTGGTAGGGGCGAGGGGCGTGGCGTTCCACGAGGATGCGGCGATCGGCCGGTTTGGTCCCGCCGGAACTCGGTGCTATCGACGTCAGCGGGAATGACGTGGGGGCTTCGGGTGCGACGCCGGTGGTGCGGGAGGCGAAGCGGGCGAGGCCTCGCGGTTGCCGAGAGCGGAGCGAGCGAGGGCCACCTGGGCTCGGTCGTTCTGCGAGGGCCGATCGGGATCCGCCTGCTCGGCCAAGTAGCTGGCAGCCCGAGCGAGTGCCGGGCCTTGAAGGGACAACTCGTCGGCGTAGCGCCAGCCTTCGGAGTTGCGGATCTCCTGCGCATGGCTTGCATAGATCTCCCGTGAGCCAGGGAGCGAGTCGTCCATGAGCGCCATGACCTGGTCCCACTCGTGCCGGACCTGGCCTGCCCGTTCCAGAGTGGTGTCGATCCCGCGCAGCTGCCGGAGGTCCTCGCTGACCGGCCCCTCGACGTAGTCGGCACCGTGGGCGGCGGCACGGACTCCCGCCAGGACCTCGGGGCCGTAGGTGAGGAAGACCTCGACGTGTTGCCAGGCCTCTGCGTCACGGGTCACCTTGCCGTCGGCGTAGCCCTTCTCGTCGATGGGCCAGCCGTCCTCGTCGCAGAAGGAGTCCGAGACCGCGTCCCAGGTGTCGGATGCCTGCCTGATGCCGGCGGCGGCGGAGGCGAGCGCCGGGATGTGCTGCCTCCATGCCAGTTGATCGGTGGCCGTCAGGGGCTGGCCGTCATGGGAAGCGGGATAAATGAGCATGATTGGTCCTCGTTCTTGTGCTGGCGCCTGCCGGGAGGGTGTTAGCGAGCAGACGAACCCACGGGCTTATGCCGACATGCGGGCGTCGGTGTCGAACAGTTCGCGCTCGGCCGGGTGCAGGATGTGCTGCGTGATGAAGGAGCGGCCTGCGACTTTCCACAGGCCTCGGCCCTTGGTCAGGGCGGAGACTGCCTGGGTCTCGACGCCGGTCAGGCCGAGCAGCGAAGCGGCTGCGGCGAGTTGGTCGGGTTCCTGGCGGTAGATGATGCGGGTGGAGCAGTCGGCGAGGAGCCCCTCCGCCAGCACCCGGCCGCGTGAGCCGGCATCGCCTGCCGAGAGCAGATCAGACAACCGGTGGATGACCATGAGGTTGGCGATGCCGAGGCCGCGGGAGAGTTTCCACTGGGACTGCATGCGTTCCAGCAGGCCGACGTGCCGCATCACGCGCCACGCTTCGTCGTAGATCACCCAGCGTCGGCCGCCGTCCGGGTCGGCGAGTGCGGATTCCATCCATGCCGAGGCGCAGGTCATGGCCAGGACCAGGGCGGTGTCGTCGCCGGAGCCGCCGAGGCGGGAGAGGTCGATGGACAGCATCGGGGTGGCCGGGTCGAAGGTCACGGTCGAGGGGGCGTCGAACATGCCGCTCAGGTCGCCGTGCACCAGGCGGCGCAGGGCGTGTGCGAGGTCCTGTGCGGCGGGTCCCATGTGTCCGGCCTGGTCGCCTAGGGCCCGGTCGAGGCGCTCGGGCGAGCCGAGGGCGTGCGCGATCTCGCCGAGCAGCGGCACCGTGCCGTCGGCGTTGGCCTCGGCGACGACCAGGTCGAGCGCGAGGTCCAGGGCCGTGTGCTCCATGGGCAGGAGGTCGCGCTTGAGGACGGTGCGGGCGAGGCCGGCCAGGAGCAGGAGGCGGCGCTTTCGGACCTCGGTTACCCAGTCGCTCTCGCTCACTGAGACGGGCCGGGCCGGGGCATCCAGCGGGTTCAGCCTGCCGGGGAGTCCCGGCCCCAGGGCGATGCTGTAGCCGCCGAGAGCCTGTGCGACAGCCGTCCACTCGCCCTTGGGGTCGCAGGGCACGTAGACCCGGTAGCCGTGGGCGATCGCCCGAGTGGCTATCGACTTGGCCAGCGCACTCTTGCCCATGCCGATGATCCCTGCCAGGACGGCGTTTGGGTTGGTGAAGCCCTCGATCCTGCCGCTGCTGTACAGCGAGAACGGGTCGTAGCAGAAGGCTGCTTCGGCGTGTACGTCGCGGCCGATGAAGATGCCCTCCGCGCCCAGGCCGCCCTCCGCGAGGAAGGGGTAGGCCCCGGACACGGTGGCGGTGGTCATCCGGTGGGCGGGCAGGCGCAGTTTGCCACCCCGAGCCGAGGAGGAGCCGGGGCGCCCGGACGACGGGAAGACCGGGCGCAGCTCCGGATCGAGGAATTCCGCGGCACGGTGCTTGGGGGGCGCGGCGCCGGCCAGGCGCGCCTGACGACGGGCCTCGGCGAAACCGCTTCGGGCGGCCCGCTGCTCGGCACGGGTCGCCTTGCGGGGGACGAACAGGTGGGAGGCGCTGGCGCGGGTGCGGGGCATGAACGTTCTCCAAGTGGAAGGCGGGGTTAGTGGCGTACGAGGCCGGTGAACGGTGCGTGCAGGTCGGCAGGGGTGGTGCGGCGGCGCACGAGGCGCGCGGTGCGCTGGTGGCGCTGGCAGACGGTCAGCTCGGGCGCCCCTTCGGGCAGGGTGGCCCGGCACGCCTCGGGTTCGGGCACTTCGCCGGAGTCCGGCCGGGGCACCGCGTGGTAGGCGGTGTGGATGTGGTCGGCGGCCTGCCAGGCCCTGGTGCGGGCGGCACGGAGGGCGTCGCCCTCAACAGGGACGAGCTGTCCCGTGCGGGAGGCGTGAGCGTCGAGCAGTTCGTACAGTGAGACGAGATGGGCGTGCAGGGCGTCCAGCTCGGGGCGGGTGGTGACGAGCGGACCGCCCGGGATGTTGAGCGCGCGGTGGAAGTCGAGCGCGGCGGTGGCGAAGGGCACGAAGTTCTGCGCGGTCGTACTGGCGGTGCGGGACATGCGGGCGCTCTTTCACAGGAGAAAAGGGGACGAAGGCCGGTTTCAGACGGTGCGGGCGAGCGGCATGGCGGCGGCGGTGAACGCCTCGGCCTGCTGCCAGGTGAGCGGCCGAAGATCGAGCTGCGCGCCGACGGCTGCGGTTTCCACGACCGCGCAGGCGGAGCGGAGTTCCTCCTCGGAGTCGGCCGAGACGGTCAGCAGTCCGGTCAACGCGACGTCCGCGTGCCCCGCGATGAGCTGGCGTTCACGGGACTTGATGTCCTGGTACTCGATCGAGTCCGCCTCGGAGTCGACCTGCCCACGCCGCGTCCGTTCCGCAGCATCCGCGATCACGCTGGCCTTCCTGCGCTGGACGTCACGCAGAGCGGAGTCCAGGCCCTTCGGCTCGTACGACAACGACAGCGTGCGCCGCACCCCGGCGGTGAACAGGAGCTGGTGCAGGAAGCCGGCCGAGGTTTCGGTGCGGGGCCAGTTCTCTATCCAGTACGTGGCGTGGACGGCCGAGTCGGTAGCGATGTGATCCGCCTTCTCGACGACCACGACCGGGCCGGCGGCAGCGGGCTCCGCCTCGGGGTGGCCGCTGACCGACCAACGGTCCAGTGCGGAGAGCGCCTTGGGGTCGTACGCGGTTCGAACGACAGCCGCGATCTCGCGAGCGGTGAGCCAACCCGTGGGGTTGAGCCCGGCGGTCCGTGCGGCCTGGTCGAACGTCGAGGTCAGTTGGCCCAGGACGTTGAAGGATCCGGTGAGGCCGCCTCCGGCCTGGTTGATCAGGCGGCGTGCCGCCTTGGCGTCCAGCGACACGGCGACGTACGCCTCGTGCGGTGCCGCGGCCGGGCCCGCGCTCCGGATCAGTTCGCCGTAGATCGCACCGGCCATGGGGGTGTCGGGCCGGCCGTTCTCCTCCCAGTACCGGCGCAGCGCGTCGCCGGAGTCCGGGACGGTGCGCTCGATCACCTGGATCCTGGCTACCTGGCCGGTACGGGCCAGAGCGGCCAGGGCGCGTCCCCAGCCGCTGACGTTGGCGTTCTGCGTACCGGGGTCGAGCAGAGCGTAGGCGCGGGAGGAGACCTTGACGACGGCGGTCAGCGTGCCCGTGTGCGGGTCGTGGACCGCGCCGTAGCGGCGGTCGGGTGCGGTGACCACACGCAGACTGGCCGCTGTGCCGGGCAGGTGGAGGAGCCCTTCGCGGACCGGGCGGTGCGAGGGGCGGGTGAGCCAGACCAACTGCTTGCGCAGCCGGCGGACCACGTATCGGGTGACGATCGGAGTCCAGTCGGCCAGGGCACGGCCTCGGTGGCGGACGAAGACGAGAAGGGCGATGGCGGCCCATACCGGAATGAGTTCGAGAGCGCCGACCACTCCGCGGGCGAGGATCACGGAGAGCAGGAGCAGACCGGCGAGGCCGACGATGATCAGCTGCGTGGCGGTCAGGCCGAGCAGGATGCCGCGCCTGCTGCGGTGCGGGAACTTCACGGTGGCCGTGGTGGTTTCGGCCGGGGGTTTGACGGACATGGCGGTTCCAGACGGTGGGAGCGGACGGAGGGCGAGGTGTGCGGTGCTCTTCTTCTGGAGGACACGGCGAGGCTCCGTTTCTCCTGGCCGGTGTGCGAGGGGAGCGGGGGCGGGCTGTGAGTGCAGCCCGCCCCCGGTTGTGGTTGGTCAGGAACCCGAGGGCGGCCGGGTGGGTTGCTGTATCCAGCTCGTCGGCGTCGGGGAACCGGTCGCCGACGGCTCCGTCGAGGACGGTGGCGGTGAGGCAGGGCCGCTCGGTCCCTCCCCGGGCGCAGGGCCGGCGGGGGACGCGGCACCGGCACGGACGACGCTGCTGTCCGGAGCCGACGTGCCGGCGAGCCGAGCATCCGACGCGCCTCCTTCGGCTCCCTCCGTTTCGCCCTCGCTGGATCGGGTGATGAGCGGCGGGATGCCAGGGCGCTGGATCAGGGCGCGGCCCTTGTCGCCGGTGGCGTTCGGGTCCTCGCCGTAGCGGAAGCTGGTCTGCGGCTTGGGTGGGCCGGCGTCGATGCCCTCCTTGCTGAGGTTGCCACCGGCGGGGTTGATGCCGGAGGCGACACCGTCGGTGCCCGCGCCCGGTACCTGGCTCGGACCCTGCGGCGAAGGGCCACCGGCACTGGCACCGGTGCCGGCTCGCATCGCCATGCTGCCCGCGGTCTTCGCGGCCCCCGCGGCGACCGCCATGCCGGCGATGCCGGTGCGGTGCAGGTCGTCGTGTCCGCCGCCGTCGCTCGCCCAGTGGACGAACTTGTATGTGGCGTACGGGCACAGCAAGACCAGGACCATCACGACGATGCCGGCCATCGCGTCGGACAGGGCGGCCATGCCGTCGTGGGCATCCGACTTGCCCATCGCCGAGACGCCGATGAGGAAGACCACGGTCATCAACAGTTTCGAGACGACCAGAGTGGCGGTGGCCTCGATCCAGCCACGCCGCCACCGCTTGGCGACCTCCCAGCCTCCGCCGGCTCCCGCGAAGACGGCGAGGGAGACCATAACGAGGACGCCGACCTTGCGCGCGACCATGACGCCCCAGTACAAGAACGCGCCGATCGCGCATCCCAGGGCGACCATGGCTGGGACTCCCCAGCCCAGGCCGTACATCGCCCCCAGCTCGGTGACCTTCACCACTCGGCGGATCGCGTCGTCGACCGAGCTTTTGGCCGCTTGGAACAGGCCGTCGGACAAGGCGTCGACCACGGTGATGGCGACGGAGGTGAAGGCGATGGCACAGAAGCTGAACAGGACACCGGTCATGGTGCCGATCGCTGCCTGGGCCAAGGCTCGCTCGTCGCGTCGCCAGGCCGCGAGCATCAACTGGATGCAGAACGTGCCGACGGTCAGCGCGAGCCCGATGGGCAGCAGCAGTTCGTAGTTCTCCCGGAACCACGACGCGTTGAGGTCGATGGCGGTGGTCGCGTTGACGGTCCTGGCGGCGAGATCAGCCGCGCTGGCGGCCAGTTCACCCATGGACTTCGCGATCCATGCCCCGATGCCGTCGGTGACGGCCCCGGCGGGATTGGTGGCGAAGTCGACAGCGCCGCAGACCTTGTCCATCAGCGGAAAGTCGCAGACTCCCATGGTGGTACCTCCTTTCCGGGCTGGGGATCAGGGCGCGACTGACGGCATGACGCCAGCCAGGGCGCAGGGACGGTCGGGCCGGCACTGGACCGCGAGGGTGGTGACGCGGTTCTCCGCACCACCGGCGGGCGAGCCGTTCCAGGCGATCGACTGCTTGCCGGAGACGGTCACCGCGTAGACGTACGCCTGCGTGATCGTCCCCGGGGCCGCCTGAAGAGCCTGGGTGAACGCGTCCGGGAAGTGCCCCTCGTTCACGGTCGCAGTGGCGAACTGACCGTTGACGGCCATGTTCTTCCACAGCACGGGCGAGGGAACGACCGCGTCGACCGAGTCGCGGTCGGCGTACTTGCTCTCGGTGGTCAGCCACGCGTGCAGAGAGGTCAGCAACTCCACCTGGGAGTACGCGCGGGTGTCGTAGGACCACAGAGCTGTGGCGGCTGCCTTTCCGAACGCGATCGGATCGTGCGTGTCCGGTGGGACCGGGAGGGCGGCGGAGCTTGTGATCGGCGACGGCGACCCGGCCGGCGAAACGGCCGGGGCAGAGGGGGAGACCGAAGTCGCCTGAGTTTCAGGGGGCTTGGCGGATTCCCTGCCGTCGCGGGTGAGGTAGGCGGCCAGACCGGCCAGGGCGACGAGCACTACCAGGACGGCGGTGCCGAGCAGCGCCCGGCGGCGCACGCTCGATGCGCCGCCGGGGTTCAAGGAGCGGGAAGACATCAGTGGACCTGCGTCCCCAGCGTGCTGAAGAATGCCACCACACCGTTCGCCGCACCCAACAGCAGCGCCGCACCGGCGCTGACCAGCACACCCTTCTTGCCGTTGGCCTCGGCCTGGTGGCCGCCGGAGTGGTGGCCCCACGCCCATACGCCCGCACTGACGGCGAGCGCGCCGACCACGGCGATGATGCCGAAGAGGTTGATGGAGCCCATCACCTGCTTGAGGACGGCCAGGCCGGGCAGCCCGCCCTCGTTCGGCTTGATCCCGGGGTCGTAGGCGAGCTGGACGACCTTGTCAGCGAGATACATATAAGAACTCCAGTTCGATTCGAAGCGCGTCAAAGCCCGAGCGGGCGGAGCGGCGGTGCGAGAGAGGAAAGGGGGCGAAGGAAGGGCAGGTCAGGTGACCCGGCGGACCGCGAGAATCTGCGACTTCCAGGACGCGAGGGTCGCGATGCGGACCACGTCACCGGTGTGGGGGGCGTGGATGATCAGGCCATGGCCGATGAACATGCCGACATGCTCCGGAGAGTTGGCCGTCCCCTCGGTGAAGAGGAGATCACCTGGCCGGAGAGCGTCGACCGGTACCGACTTGCCGTCCTTGACCTGCGTGTACGTCGTCCGAGTCAAGGTGACCCCGCCAGCCTTGTACGCCTGCTGCATCAGCGAGGAGCAGTCACACCGGCCCATGGGGTCGGACCCATGGGAGTCGGTGCAGCTCCCGCCCCACTGGTACGGGGTGTCGAGCTGGCCGAGTGCCCAGCGGATCGCCGTCTGGATCTCGCGCGGAGCATCCGCGGGAATCTCGTACCCGTCAGGCACCGCGCCCGCCGGGATGGTCCCGAAGTCGGTACCGTCCTCGTCCGTCGTGCAGCCGCCCGCAGTGCTGGTGGTGCTCACCGAACCGGGTGTCGAAGGAGTCGTCGACGCTCGGTCGATCTTCGACAGCAAGGGGTCGATCGCCTGCTGCAACGCGGTGGCCAGTGGCTCCCACTTGGCGTAAGCCTCCGGGAAGCCGGACCTCTGCACCGCCTGAGCGGCCTGGGTGACAGAGAGGGACTGCCAGCCCGAGACCTTCTTCAGCCCCTCGTAGAACTTGGTCGAGGCATGCACCGGGTTGAGGATCTCGTTCGCGGTGCCCCATCCCTGCGACGGACGCTGTTGGAACAGCCCCAGCGAATCACGGTCGCCGTAGGTCAGGTTCCGCAGTCCGCTCTCCTGCAAGGCCGTGGCCAGGGCCACGACCTGCCCACGGGCCGGAACGTTCATCGCGACGCCGGTGGCCTGGATCGTCTTGGCGTTGGGCACCTGATCCGCCGGAACATCCAGTCCCGGCACCGAGACCGCGTCCTTTCCGCCGCCGTCCAGGATCGCCTTCACCTGAGCGGCGACGGCCGAGGTATCCACAGCCGGTGTACGGCCGGTCGAGCAGGAGGCCGAAGCCGCCCCAGCGCCGATGGCGAGGATCGGAACCGCCAGGAGTAGCGGACCGGCCGCGAAGAGACCGACGACGGCTCCAGTGGTCTTCTTCATCGGAGACACCGCTCACCGAGACGGTGATACCGGCCGGACAGCGTTGTTGGGTCGGGACGCGGGGGTATCAGGACATGCTGCATCGCAGCGGCTCCTCGATGTTCGTAGGAGGCGTGGTGCCGGCTTCTCGTGCACAGCCGCCGGCACCACGCCGATGTGAATCCGCCTCACAGGGCGGGCCCAGGCCACAGGAGTTGGTAGCTCCCGGATGCTGGTCGCAATTGATGGGCGGCAGTCGGCCGCGCTCGTAATCTCAGGCGGTACACGGGATCTCCTCACGGCTTCAGGAAAGAAGGGCCAACGGGATTGCCACGTTGCTCGCCCGAACGAGACAACACGGATAAGCGCAGGTCAACGGGTGCGAAACGAGGTTCCGACCTGGTGACGTGGCGAGACAGTAGACCGGGATTCCGGCCGCACCAAACGGTTCCCGAGCCCGACCCAGGTGCCTGAAACGGCTCGTTAGGTGCGGCCGGAACTCGCGGTTAACCTCCGGCGCAGCCCCGCTCAACGCCGTCCAGAGCGGGCGCAGTCCTGCCGCGCCCTGAAAGAGGACCCGCACATGAGTTACACGCTGCACCGAGGCGATGCCCTTACCGTGTTGAAGTCCCTCCCGGACGAGCGTGTCAACGCCGTCATCACCGACCCGCCGTACAACTCCGGCGGGCGCACCAGCTCGGACCGCACCGGCCGCACCGCTCGCGCGAAGTACGTCACCAGCGGATCCACGCACGACCTGCAGAACTTCCCCGGAGAGAACCGGGACCAGCGGAGCTATCGGAGCTGGCTCACCGCCCTGCTCACCGAGGCGTACCGGGCGTCCACCGAGCACGCGGTGGCCCTCGTCTTCTCGGACTGGCGTCAGGAGCCGACCACATCCGACGCTCTGCAGATGGCGGGCTGGACATGGAGCGGAACGATTCCGTGGATCAAGCCGGCCAGCCGACCACGCAAGGGCGGGTTCAAGCAGTCGGCCGAGTTCATCACGTGGGGCGTCAAGGGCAGCCTGGCCAAGGACCGGGATCTCTACCTACCCGGCCACTTCATTGCCTCCCAGCCCCGCAAGGACCGGGTACACATCACCCAGAAGCCGATCGAGATTATGCGGCAACTCGTACAGATCTGCCCCGAAGGCGGCACCGTCCTCGACCCCTTCACCGGCAGCGGCTCCACAGGAATCGCCGCCCTGCGCGAAGGCCGGCAGTTCGTGGGCGTCGAGCTGTCCTCGCACTACGCCGACGTAGCTGAACAGCGGCTCCGCGCGGAGCTGACGAAGGGCGACTTCACCCTGGCCGGACCGGAGGAATGAACATGAGAGCGGAGAGTCCGGAGCCGACAGGCCGCAGACGCCGAAGGGCGGCTGGTGCATCGAGAACCCGATGCACCAGCCGCCCTTCTCCTTGTGGCAGACCGTCTCGGACGCCCGGTGGATCAACGGGCAAGCCGTTGCCGCCCTACCGGTCGATATCCTGTCGGCATGTCGGAGCGTGTCATCCCCAGTCGCGCGGACGGCCTGATCACGCTGGCTGCCGCAGACGCGCTGTGGACCGGTTTGACGGTCGACAGCGCCATACCAACAGCCTCCGGGGCATTCGCCCATCTCCCTGCCCTTGCCCAGGCGGGATACATCCTGCTCGGCAGCCACGTGGTGGCCACGGTGACGGCGAGCAACGGCCAGTGGAGTGTTCCGGAGGCTGAAGTGCGCAGGGCGGCCGCGGAACTGGCCGCGGTGGAAATGGACCGACGCGACCTGGTCCGCATCGGCCCGTTCGGCAGGGCGCCGAGACAGGAAAACAACGAGGAAACGCCGCTGCGTTGGCGCCAACGCATCGCGGCGGAACTGCAGGAACCGGACGGCCCCGAACAGACAGCAGGACGTGATGAAGCCCGCCGGCCATACCCCCTGGCAGGGATCGACTGGCCACAGATGCTCGTGGAGCAGACCCGCGACGGGACACCACGCACATGGTGGCTGCCGCGCGCCGTGGTCAGACTGCTGGACGCGGCCGAGCACGCCGAAACGCAGTGGATACGAACCGCACGGACCCGCCAGACAAGCCCAGCCGCCACCGAACCGCCCTCCCACCCCCGACAGACCGAAGACGCCGACAGCAGACTGAAGACGAGCACCAAGACCCCCACCGCCTCACTACGCCCGTACGGCAAAGAGCTGGAAGGCCAGCTGTACTCGGTACTCAGCAGAAAGCCCGACACCTCCCGCAAAGTGGCCGAATGGGCGTGCGCCGTCTGCCGCACCGCACCCGCCACCGTCCTCGACCACTGCCACGAACACGGCTACGTCCGCGCCCCTGTCTGCCAGTCCTGCAACACACAAGAACGCCCCGACCACCTCTACAGCAACGACATCCGCGTCGCGAACCGCTACACACGCCTCTTCCACACCGACGCCGACCACTGGCTCCGCCACTGGCACCGCTGCCCCGGCTGCCGCGCCCGCACCACCCTGCCCCTGCCCCACCTCGCCGCCTGGACCGCCCACACCGCCTGCCGACCGCTGCGCCCGACCCACCGCGCCTCCGGCGGGCGCAAGCCCTGCGGCGCCCTGCGCGTGTCCTGGACGGGCAGTCAGAACGCGCCCCGTTCATGCCTCATCACGGTCGTCGTCGACTTCTGCCCCTCCGGCGAGCACCGTGTCCTGGCACGAGTCCCCTACCGCGAAGCCGCCGAGCGGTTTCGCACCTGGTTGGCCGACACGGCCCCTGTCGTAGCCGCCGCGGCCGGTCCCGACCGCCTGGACGGCCTCCCTGCCCAGTTCCGGCCCGTCATCGTGGACACCAGCGGAGAGGACCTGGAACTGTTCTGAGCGGACACAGGAATGCCTGAAACCCCACCGTCAGCACGCAGACGCAAGTTCGGGCTCTGTCTCACATCTGGTAGTACCGGACAGTCTTGCCGTGGCCATTGAGCGCTCAGTGGGGCAGTGAGGCTGCCCCCCAGGGGTGCGCATCTATCATTCTTTCCCGGCCTGGCCAAACCCTCGGATCTCCGGATCCTGACCAGGCCGTCGCCAGTCCCGCGACGCGGTTCACGTCCTGCCGCCGGGAGTTCCTGCATGCCGCCGATTCCGAATCTTCGTATCGCCACCGCCACCGACGACCCGTGGAGCCGGTTCTACGAGTTCATCGGTTACGCGGTCGGACAACAGTGGAGGGATCAGGGCGCATCGCTCAGTTCCTCCAGCGGCTCGTCCTCGACGCGGGCAACCGCCGCCCCGCCGAAGGCGCGCCCTGGAGCCGGCAAGGCCGCCTGAGGGCTGTACTTTTCGGCATCTTCGATCGGGATGATCCGCACCTTGTCCTTCGTGCCACGAGGCCCGGGGCGGACCGCGATTCGGTGGACGACCATCGACAGGGCTTGCCGCTTCGCCCAGGCCTCCAGCCCCTCCCACTCGGTGAGGATGCCCCGGAACACCTGTGGGTTCGGGGCTACGGCCGGCACCGGCACGTTCTCCCGCTGCTCGATCTGCCCTTCCAACTTGGCGATCGCTTCGGTCAGCTCCCGATAGCGGTGCTCGTAGCTCTCCAGCTTGATCATGCCCTTGGTGTAGAGGGTGACCAGCCGCTCCAGTTCGGCGTTCCGCTCGTTGAGCTGGGCATACCGATCGACTTCGACGGGCCGTGCCACCGGGGTCGCCGCTGCCTCCCTGGCCGAAGCCGCCGCGATGGTGTCTCCCTCCGGAGTGACCCGCGACGCCAGGAACGAGCGGACTGCCTCTTCCACGACGGTGAGGAGCACCGTGCCACCCGAACACGTGGCCCCGCGCACCTTCGCCGAGCAGCGGAAGAACACCGAAATCCCGCTGTCACCGTTCTTCCTCTTGTACTTCGTGCTCCCGGACACCATGCGCCAGCCGCAAAGATCACAGTAGATCAGCCCCGTCACACTGTGAGCGGGCGCATTGTCCCGCGAGCTGCCCGCCCTGTTTCCCCGCCGCGCCTTGTACGCAGTCCAGAGAGCCTCGGGAACGAGCGGATCGTGAATCCCCTTGATCCACTCGATGCCGGGAGCATCCACGTGGCTGCTCCCGAGCTCCTTTCGGTACTTGGTCGGCTGGTGGCGTACGTATCCCGCCTGGTATCCGCTGTCGAGCATTCGGTACCACTTGCCGATGGTCAGGACCGCGCCTTCGCGCGTGCGCAGGCCGCGGGCTGTCATGTCGACCACGATGCGGTTCATTGGCTCTCCGGCCGACAGACGCTCGAACATCTCCCGTACGTAGGCGGCTTCCGACTCCTCTACGTGGAGGGCTCCCACGCGGCACTTCTCGCAACGGGAGTCAGGGTCCCCTTCCAGCGGGCGCCGGCACTTTCCGTAGCCGAATCGGAGCTGGCCGTCGTGAGTGACGCCGCGGTTGCGTCGGTGGTCGTGGGTCTCCATCCAGGATTCGCGACTGCGGTCGACTTCGTACTCGGCGACGATCAAGTGCGTGTTCCGGCCGAGCCGACCGCCGCTGCTGGAGGTGTCGATGTCCTCCTTCGCCGCCCGGATCTCTCCGCCGGCCTGTTCCAGGCGCTTGATGTTGTACGAGCTCAAGGTCGCGTCGCGCCCGAACCGTGACCAACGCCATACCAGGACGACGTCCGCTTCGCCCCGTTTAATCCGTTGAATGATCTGCTCCACCTGGCGTTTCGCGAAGTACTTGCCGCTCAGGTTGAGGTCCTGAAGGACGTCGATGACGACCATGCCCTCGCGCTCCGCCAGCGTGTTGCACGCATCGATCTGGAGTTCGGGTGAGATCTTCTCGTCCTTGTCCCTGTACCGTGATACGCGCACGTAGATGATGGCGCGCTTGGGCTGCTGTGGAAACGAGGAGCCGGTGAGCATGTCTGGAGTCACGGCCGAACCCACCCTTCTTGATCCTGAGCGGACGTTTGTGTCATGAGTACTAGTATCGGAATCGTCGGTCTGCCGAATGTCGGCAAGTCGACCCTGTTCAACGCCCTGACCAAGAACGACGTGCTGGCGGCCAACTACCCGTTCGCCACGATCGAGCCGAACGTCGGAGTCGTCGGCGTCCCGGACGCCCGCCTGAACAAGCTGGCCGAGATCTTCAGCTCGCAGCGCCTGCTCCCGGCCACTGTCGACTTCGTCGACATCGCGGGCATCGTCCGCGGCGCGAGCGAGGGCGAGGGCCTGGGCAACAAGTTCCTCGCGAACATCCGCGAGTCGGACGCGATCTGCCAGGTCATCCGGGCCTTCAAGGACGAGAACGTCGTCCACGTCGACGGCAAGGTCTCGCCCAAGGACGACATCGAGACGATCAACACCGAGCTGATCCTCGCCGACCTCCAGTCCATCGAGAAGGCCGTCCCGCGCCTCACGAAGGAGTCCCGCCTCCAGAAGGAGAAGGTCGCGGTCCTCGCCACGGTCGAGGAGGCGCAGCAGATCCTGGAGTCCGGCGAGACCCTCTTCGCCGCGGGCATCACCGCAGGCACGGAGAAGGGCAAGCTCCTCCACGAGCTGCACCTCCTCACCACCAAGCCCTTCCTCTATGTCTTCAACGTCGACGAGGACGAGCTGGTCGACGAGGACTTCAAGAACGAACAGCGCGCCCTGGTCGCCCCCGCTGAGGCGATCTTCCTCAACGCCAAGATCGAGTCCGAGCTGATCGAGCTCGACGACGACGAGGCCCTCGAACTCCTCCAGTCCATGGGCCAGGAAGAACCCGGCCTGGCCACCCTCGGCCGCGTCGGCTTCGACACCCTCGGCCTGCAGACGTACCTCACGGCAGGTCCGAAGGAAGCCCGCGCCTGGACGATCAAGAAGGGCGCCACGGCCCCCGAGGCGGCCGGTGTCATCCACACCGACTTCCAGAAGGGCTTCATCAAGGCGGAGATCATCTCTTTCGAGGACCTGGTGGAAACGGGCTCGGTCGTCGAGGCCCGCGCGAAGGGCAAGGCTCGCATGGAGGGCAAGGAGTACGTGATGCAGGACGGCGACGTGGTGGAGTTCCGCTTCAACGTCTGATACGTCTGGCGAAAGGCCGTCTGACCTGCGGCGGAGCGGGTTGGGCGGCCTTTGTGGTCCGCACAGAGTCCGCAGCGGGCTGACTTCGGTCAGCGCGCAGGGGTAGCGGCTACGCCGCTTCGTCGACCTGTGGCTGGGCATCGGCGGACTGGTCCGCGTACGCCTTGTCGACGGCGGCCCGGGTCCGCTCCTCGGAATCGGGCCACAGGTGGGTGTAGATGTTCAGCGTCATGGCCGCGTTGGTGTGGCCGAGGCGCTCGGAGACCGTCTTCACGGACTCGCCGTGCTTGATCAGCAGGCTGGCGTAGTGGTGCCGCAGGGCATGAGGCCCGGTGCCCTTCGCTATGCCGGCCTTCGTGCAGGCGGGGCGCCAGGACCCGTCCATGAAGTGCGTGTAGACCACGGGCCCGCCTTGTGGCGCCGTGAAGATCCAGCCCTCAGGCCCATCGGCGGGGAAGTCCCGCAGGTGGGCCTTCATCGCATCCACCGCCATGCGGGGGAGCGGCACCGTGCGGTGCGAGCGAGCGGTCTTCGGCGGGCCGACGTACACGCCGTGCTTGGCCGTCTGCTGGATCTGCTGCTCCACCGAGACCGTGGCGTGCAGTAGGTCGAGGTGCCGGAGCTGGAGCCCGAAGAGCTCACCAGGGCGGAGCCCGGTGGCCGCGCCGAGCAGCACGAGGCCCTTGTATCGGGCGGGTATCTCCTCGGACAGCGTCCGCACCTGCTCGACGGCCAACGGCACGATCTTCTTCCGGGGTACCGAGGGCAGCTTCGCCTCGGCGCACGGGTTGTGAGGGATCATGCGGTCACGGACTGCCGCCCGGAAGACGGCGTTGACCGTGTTGAAGACCGTCCGAGTGGTGCTGGCGGCCAGCCCGTGCGTGGTGGTCAGAATGGCGACCCAGCTCTGTACGTCGCCGGGCTTGATGGCGCCGAGTGCCCGCTTCTCCCAGGCCGGATAGACGTAGCAGCGCAGGTGCTGGGCCACCGCCTTGGCCGTGGAAGGCCGGTGCGGCTGGATGGCCCGCCATTCCTCCGCGTATTCCTTGAAGGGCTTCTTCGCCGACCGAGGGTCGACGTACTGCCCGGTGACCACGCTCGCTGTGACCTCGTCGAGCCATCGCTGGGCGTCGACCTTGCGGTCGAAGTGGCGGGCGTGTTCCTTGCCGTCGAGGTCTCGGTAGCGGGCGCGCCATTTGCCGTTGGGGCGCTTTTGGATGTTGGCCAAGTCGGTGCTCCTTCTGGTCGGTTATCGGTAGTGGCCTCCCGCCTCGATGTCGGCGGTGAGGGTGCGGGCGTCCCGCTCGTCCCCCATGAGGCGAAGGCACTGCTGGTGGATGGCGCGGGCGGCGTCGGGACGGGCCTGGATGTACTCGGCCGTCGCGGCGACGGCACTGTGCAGGCGGTCCTGCGCGTCGCGGGACTCGTAGTACGCCTCGACCGCCTCCTGGACGAGGCGTCTGCCGTCCATGTCGATGCCTTCGAGCGGCGGTGACATGAGCTCTTCGAGGGGCAGCTCGAAGACCCGGGAGAAGGCGAGTGCCTCGTCGAGGTTGATGCGCCGGCGCGGCTCCCCGTTCTCGATGCGCCAGACCGCGGTCTGGTTCATCTTCACGCCGGCCTTGGTCACGCGTTCGGCCAGCTCGGTCGTGCTCCAGCCCCGCACTTCGCGCTCCAGTGCCACGCGTGCCGCGACGTTGCCCTCGCTGTAGAGCAGGGGCACCTCGCCACTGTTCGCCCTGTCGTCCGGCATCCCGTCTCCCATCATCACCATCACTATCCCAATTGAAACATGCCCTTGCCGATTTGGTTAACCGGGGATCGTCGGGTACATCTGATGCAGATCGCATCACTGTCTAGCCGAATGGGAAATTGCATGGTCCGGTACCTGACCACCGCCGAAGTCGCCGAGCGCTACCGCACGGCAGATAGCACCGTCCGCTACTGGCGGCAGATCGGGAAGGGACCGCGCGGCATCAAGGTCGGCAAGCGGGTCCTGTACCCCGAGGCCGAGCTGCTGCGCTACGAGGAGGCGCTGACCGGCGGCCAGGACGAGTGGGGCACCGCCGCGTGAAGGGCTGCCGGTCACTGTCCCTGCGGCTGGCAGCACAACGGCCCCCGGTGAGCCAACACCGAGGGCCGCGGATTCCCCAGCTGATCGCCCATCCCTGAACGAACGAGTCGGTGAGAAGCGGGACCTAGCCCGTCCTGCTTCTCACCGGAGAGGAACATCTATGGAGGACTCTACGTCCCCCGCCACCTGGCCTGCCGTCGCGGTCCCCGGCGCCGGGATCCCCTGGGACCGCGACGCCGACCGTCCCGCCGACTCGGCAGTCAGGGACCGTCCCCACGGCGAGGTGCCCGGTCCCCGTCCCCCGCAGGACGCCGTCCCCGCACCCGCTGACAGCGACAAACCGCAGGTCAGCGGCGTGAATTCGGGGACCGGTCCCGGTCCCCGCGATGCGGGAGTTACACCAGGGGACCGCCAAGGGGACGGTGATCACGGTCCCCGCCGGCCTGCGGGGACGGACGGTCCCGGACGCGGATCGGGGACGGAGCGGCATGCCGTCCCCGTCCCCGCGAGCGCGTCGAGCGCTGGGGACGGTGGGACCGCTGAAGCCTCGGCGGCTGGGGACGGCGCGGTGCTGCTGGACGAGTTGCGGGCGGCGATCGGCAAGTACGTGGTGCTGCCCGGCGAGGAGGCGCTGACCGCGGTCACTCTGTGGGTGGCGGCCACGCACATCCAGGCCGCGCTTCAGCATGCTCCCCGTCTGGCCGTGATCAGCCCGACGAAGGGGTGCGGCAAGTCCCGTGTGCTGGATGTGCTCTACGAGACCGTCCATGACCCGATGATGACCGTGAACACCTCACCGGCGGTTATCTTCCGCACCATCGGCAAGATCCCTCCGACCCTGCTGGTGGACGAGGCCGACACCATCTTCGGCCCCAAGGCCAGCGGCGACAGCGAGATCCTGCGCGGTCTGTTGAACGCCGGTCACCAGCGCAACCGGCCCGCTTGGCGGATCTCGGGACCGGAGCACAAGCCCACCCCGTTCCCCACCTTCGCGATGGCCGCGATCGCCGGCATCGGTGACCTGCCCGACACCATCACCGACCGGTCGGTCGTGCTGCGGATGCAGAAGCGCAAGCCCGGTGAGAAGGTAGCCCCGTTCCGCTCGCGGTACGCGGCACCCGAACTCAACGCCCTGCGTGACCGGCTGGCCGCCTGGCTGGGGCCGCTGCGGAGCGAAGCCGGCCGCCTCGTGCCCGACATGCCGGTGGAGGACCGGGCGGCGGACACCTGGGAGCCACTGGTCATCGTCGCCGACCTGGCCGGCGGTCACTGGCCCTCCCGGGCTCGTGCCGCGTGCGTGGCCATGACCCGCTTCGAGGCGGTCCAGGACGAGCAGACCAGCCTGAAGACGCGGCTCCTGCGCGACATCCACCGCATCTTCGAACGGGCGAACAACCCTCAGGCCCTGGCCTCCCAGGACCTGGTCGCCGCACTGATCCAGGACGCCGAGGCGCCGTGGGCGGAACACGGCACCAAGGGACTGAACGCGTACCACCTGGGCAACCTGCTGCGGGACTTCGGCATCTACCCGGCCAACCACCGCTTCGAGGGCGGCAGGCAGTCCAAGGCATACGCACGCAACCGGTTCCTGGACGCCTGGGCCCGCCACTGCCCCGACCTCCCCCCAAGCGCACACGAACCCGCCCACGGCATCACGCCCCCGCGCGACGCGCAGGGCAAGCCGCCCTCCGGCCCGGCGGGTTCACTCCCTGCCGGGCCGCCCAGCGGTCCCGTCGGACCGAAGCGGGCTCGCTGATCCCACCGGGGACGTAGTCCGTATCTCTCCGTCGCATCCGTCCCCGCGCAGGTCAGCGCGGGGACGGACTCTCTCGCCGGGACGGACGTATCCGTACCTGCCCGCCTGTCCGTACCTGCGCTGACCAGCCGTGCGACGGATGCGACGGATGCGACGCGCCCCGATCCCCTGCCAATGGAGCACCACCATGCGTACTGACAGCGACACCGACTCCACTCCTTCCCGCCGCCGGGGATGGTTCACCCGGGGACGACGATCAGCAGCAAGCTGGAGCGAACGAGCCTCTAACGAGGCTTTGTCCGCGCTTGCCTCCGCCCCGGGGGTGGCGGAGGAGGAGGCCGGGCGCCAGGGGGCGCCCGAGTCGGAGGAGGGTGCAGCCGAGACCAGCTGCCCGCCCGCATTCGACTCCGTCGCCGCTCGCGCTCAACCACCGGCCGATGTCCAGCAGCCCGCCGAGCAGCCCTCCTGGCGGGATCTCGAAGCCCCCGTCCTGCCCGCGCCGATGAACCGCAAGCGCACCGTGGAGAAACGCGACCAGGAGAAGACCATCCGCTTCACACGAACCGCGGTCCAAGTGATCAGCGCCGCAGCCCACGAGCGGGGTCAGAAGTTCGCCGGATTCGTCGGCGACGCCGCCCTGGCCGTCGCCCTCGGCAAGTCAGCGCTGACCGGCAGCCCCGAGGACGACCCCCTGCGCCCGCTCATCGAGGCCGTCGAGGCCCACACGGTCGCCCTGAACCGCATCGGCAACAACCTCAACCAGATCACCACCGCCATCCACCAAGGAACCGTCCCCGAGCAGGCCGAGGCGGTACTGGACCACGTCGAGCAAGCGGCCCAGAACAGCTACCGGCTCATCGACCAGCTCCTGACAGAAGGAGGCGTGGCACATGGTTCCTGACGTCTCCACCGGCTCCGACAGCCGCGGACTGATCGCCTACCTCTTCGGCCCCGGCCGCCGCGACGAACACACCGACGCACACATCGTCGCCGCCTGGGACATGGCCGGCGCCCCCGACCCCGGCCGCAACCCCGAAGCCACCTACACCCACCTCGCCAGGCGCCTCGACCACCACGTCGACCTACGCACCCGGGAACTCGGCGGCAAGAAGCCACCCCAACACGTCTGGCACTGCCCCGTCCGCACCGCCCCCGGCGACCGCTACCTCACCGACACCGAGTGGGCCGAAGTCGCCCGCCGCATCGTGCACGCCACCGGCATCGCCCCCGAAGGCGACACCAAGGCATGCCGATGGATCGCCGTGCGCCACGCCGACGACCACATCCACATCATGGCCACCACCGTCCGCGCCGACGGCCGCCGCCCCCGCACCCACCGCGACGGCCAGCGCGCCCAAGCCGAATGCCGCAAGATCGAAGCCGAGTTCGGCCTGCGTCGCCTGAAGTCCGGCGACCTCACCGCGCCCCGCACCCCCACCGGCGCCGAACGCGCCAAGGCCGAACGCCGGGGCCAGACAGTCACGGCACGGCAGTGCCTGCGCGAACAGGCATACGCCGTCGCCGCCGCCGTACGCACCGAAGCCGACTACTTCACCGTGCTGGAATCCCTCGGCATCAAGGTCAAGACACGCCTCGGCCCCGAGACCGGCGACGTGATCGGCTACAGCCTCGCCGCCCCCGGCGACACCAACGCAGCCGGCGCCCCCGTCTGGTACGGCGGCTCCAAACTGGCCCCCGACCTCTCCATCAACCGCCTACGCGAACGCCTCCCCCACCAGGACGTAGCCGACCACCCCCGCGGCGTGGACCCCGCCAAACCATGGCGCCACATCACCACCGCACTGGACGCGGCAGGCACCGCCCTCCACACCGCAGACGACGCCACCGCCCAGGGATACCTCTCCGCCTTCGGTGACACCCTCCACAACATCGCCGCCGCCACGACCAGCCCCCACCAGACCGAACTCCAGGCGGCAGCAACGGCGTTCAACCGCGCACGCCGCTCCGCCACCCGCGCCGACCACCAAACCGCCACCGCCCTGCGCCAAGCCGCAAAGGAACTCGCCTACGCCTCCAACGAGCCAGGCGGACTCGCCATCGCCCTGCTCTTCGCCACCGTGCAACTGGCCCGCGCCGCCGCCAAATGGCACCAGCAGCGCGGCCACCAACAGCAGGCCGCCGCAGCCGAAGAAGCCCTCCGCCACCTCCAGTCGGCATACCAGCAGGCCGCCACACCAGCCCTGACCGACCTCGCCCGCCGCGCACCACACGCCTCAACCATCAACCGCTTCGAACAAGACCTACGAACAGCACTCCCCGACCACGCCGACCGTATCCTCACCGACCCCGCCTGGCCCGCCCTGACCACAACCCTCGCGCGCGCCGAAACAGCCGGCCACACCCCACGACGCCTGCTGGCCGAGGTGGCAGCCCAGAGGGAACTGGACACCGCCGAACACCCCGCAGAGGTCCTCAAGTGGCGCATCACAGCCCAACCGAACAAGCGCCAACAGGCAGCCCGCCGACGAAGCACCACCAACGGCACATCGCCGCTGCCGTCTCTCGCACACAATCCCGCGACCGGCCCGGCGGCCCAGCGACCCGAGGAACGCAAACAGCGCCGCTAGCTGCCCCACAGAAGTGGGCAGTCCCAGCTGAGAAGGAGAGCGATGTCGTGACTACACCCCTGGGGCAGCACTGGCTGGAGGGACGAATACGCAGAACTCATTACCCTCCGGGTCGGACACGACGACCCAGCGGAAGCCGTGTTCGCTCTGTTCCTGAGAGATTCTCTGGGCGCCGAGCTGTTGGAGACGTTCGACCTCGGCGTCCAGTTCCTCGGTGCCAAAGTCGAGGTCGAGGTGCATCCGGTTCTTCACCTGCTTTGGTTCCGGAACCTGCTGCAGGAGAAGGGTGGGTGCGGAAGCGGGACCAACCAAACTCAGATAGGGCGGTCCGTCGAAGCCCCGCCGGTATTCCAGCGGGGCGAGGGCAGCGAGCCAGAACTCTGCCTGCGCTTTGGTGTCAACACAGTCCAGAGTTACGACGATCTGCATGACGGAACGGTAGGGGGCTGAGACCGCTTTGGCGATCCGATTTCGATGGGGCTCTCGCTCCAGTTCATGCGAGGGCCTACAGCGGTCTGCTCCAGCGGGTCCCGTGGCTGGGGCCGGTCGCCCCCGGGAGCGGGCTGTGCCGCTGCGTCCACGGGGTGCTCGGGCTGGGTGTATCTCAATACCTCTGACGTGAAGGCGGCGAGCACCCTACGCTCTGGGCCGTGTGACGCCGCCAATTACTGGACAGCGCGTAGCCCTCTGAGCGCCGCTGGCGCACCATTCCGTGTGGACAGTTGCCCTGCCCACACCCGGACCTTGGCCAGGTGTTCGGACAGTAGTCCGGAACGGGGGTCAGGCTGGATCAAGAGGGTCGCGGTACCGCGAGCAATCCGCTCCGCGGCCCAGGCGTGGTCAAGGCTGGTGAAGTCGTCGTCGATCCACACCGCCGGGGCACTGCCCAGCCACGCGTCGACGTGATCTCGTTTCCATAGGTAGCCGTTGGGGTGGCTGGTGGTGATCTGGGGGCGTGGCAGGTCGACATGGGGCAGGGGCGGGAGGTCGAGGAGGGGGCCGATCAGGGTGGTGGCGTCCTGTCGCCAGCCGGTGCACCAGACCGGTGTGACGAGGCCGGAACGGATCACGTCCATGAGCATGGGGCCGTGGGCTGGGTCGAGCCAGACGGTGACTGGGTTCTCGGCGCTGCGGCCGGTGGGGACGACGTCGTGGCGGATGTGGGTGTCCGGGATCGAGCCGTGCTCGTCGGGGAAGGGTATGAGGACACCGTCGATGTCGAGGAGCAGGTAGGGCGGGCGCATCGGTTCCTCCAGGGAAGCTGGGGCAAAGGGGCCGGTCAGAGCTTGCGCGCGCGGATCAGCAGGGTGGTGGGCCAGTGGCCCAAGCGGGGGTCGTGGAACTCCTGGGCCGAGGTGAGCCAGAAACCCGCCCGGCTGAGGTGCTTCTCCCAGCGGTCCGCGGAGAACTCCCAGCGAGCGATGGGGAGTCGGGTGTGGTCCGGGAGGGTGACGTAGTCGCGGCGGGGACGGTCGTCGCCGGAGGGGCTTCGGCCACCGCGCTGCGGGTGGGGGACGGAGAAGGCGAGCACCCGTCCAGGCGTCAGGCGCTGGGCGATGGCCGGAAGCAGGAGCTCGGGAGCGACGAGGCCGACGGCCCCGAAGGCGGAGTAGATCGCGTCGACCTGTTCGGTGGAGGCGTGCAGGTAGTGCAGGGCGTGGCCGGCGGCGAAGGTGAGGTTGTTCAGCCGACCGTAGTGGGAGCGGGCGCGGCGGACTTGGAGGCCGACCAGGTCGACGCCGGTGACGTGGGCGCCGTGGCGGGTGGCGAGGTGGGCGGCGTTGTGGCCGGGGCCGCAGCCGAGTTCCAGGAGGCGTTTACCGCGCAGGTCGGGGCCGAGGACGTCGGCGCCAGGCCCTTGGCCGGCCCTCGTGGTCCATTCCATGCGGGCGGGTACAGCAAGGGGTTCGGCGAGTCTGGTGGAGGTGCGCTGGAGGGCGTGGGCGTGCCATGGGGATGCCTGGGCGAGCACGTCAGATCTCCAGGAGGTGGAGGACGTCGGTGAGGTGGCGGCGGACGGCCTTGAGGTAGGCGGGGTCGGTGGCCGGGTCGTTGATCCAACGGATGGACTGCTCCATGAACCACTCGACGGCCCACATGCGGTGCCAGCCCAGGGCCCAGTTCTCGGCAGTGAGCCCGCCGCGCGGGGCGAGGGCGTCGGGGGTGCCGCCGGCGGTGACGTACTGCTCCAGGAAGACGCGCAGGCGCACGGGGTGCGGGGACTCGAGGGTGCCGTGCCAGCTGGCGAGGTCGAGCAGGCCGGGGCCGGTGAAGGCGCGGGCGAAGTCGAGCAGTCGCCAACCGCGCTCGCCGATGTGGATGCTCGTGGGGTGGAACTCGGAATGCACCCAGCCGAACGGCGCCATGGTCGCTCCGGCTGAGCGCGCTTCCGCTGCCTGGGCGATCCGGTCGAGCCCGTCATCGACGTCGTCGGCGTCCTGCCACCGGTCGGCCTTGCGCAGCCGTTCGAGATGCTCCAGCGCCCTGGTCGGCAGCGAGCACAGCCGCTCCTGATCGAGGACAGGCAAAGGGGGAGCCGTACGGGTGCCGTGCAGGACCACGGCCGCAGCAACGCCGTCCAGGTCGTCGGCGTCACGGACGGACGGCCCGAGGTCATCCATGAGCATGCCGAGCCAGCCGTCCAGAACGGCGGAGGCATGAACCCTGGGGACGGGAACCCCGAGGGTGTTCGCCAGGCGCAGGGCCTGGTCCTCGCTGTCGAACGGCTTCTTGGCGTACTTGAAGACGGCCGTGGAGCCGTCCGGGAAGGTCACACGCTCGACGCCGGACATAAACCACACGCGTACCTCCTCGCGTACGGCGGTGGTCCGGCCGGACGCGGTGAGGAGGTTGTCGAGGAGTGCGGCGCTGGGATTCGTGGTCATGGCAGGGCTCCAGGGGGAGGTGGTGGCGTCCGGGGCGGGCGAGAGATTCCGGCCCGCCCCGGAGCCTGATCGGATGGCGATTACGCGGCTGGATCCACGCGGTGGGCGTAGACCCGCTCGATCCAGCCCGCCTTGAAGGCGGCGAGATCGTCACGGAAGCTGGCCATCGAGGCACCGTAGGGCGCGACCACGCCGCCGGTCTGGTCCGGAACGGACTGGCAGCCATGCACGAGTCGGCCGCCGAGAGCGGTGTGGGCCTTGATGGACTCGATCCGGCGGTGCTCGTTGAACCACCCGCCGTGGTAGACCTCGTCGAGCATCCCGCCCGTCTCATCGTCCAGATCGAAGACGACAGAGGTGGCGGCTGGGAAGAACCAGCACGGGCCGACGTTGGAGATGTGCCCGTCCAGCTCGACCTTGTTGAGCGCCATGAGCGTGGCCGCCTCGCGGAGCATCCGCAGGTGCTCGGCGGTGATCTGCGGCAGGCCGAGGTCGGCCAGGTGCTCGTCGCGGAAGAGGTACGCGTACACCTCGTACGCGGTGGCCAGGACTCGGGCAGCGTCGGACGTGGACTCGCCGTGCTGCTTGATGAAGTCGAGCGCGAGCTGCTCGACCGTGCTCTCGGTCGTCTCGTCCACACCGAGGAGCTGGGACTTGACCAGCTCCCAGTCGGCGACGAGCCAGGTGCTCGACTCGAAGCGGAAGAAGTACTCGGCCGGGTCGATCGTGATGCGTCGGCCGTCGACCTGGATGCCGGGCAGGCGGCTCCATCGCGGGTCGAACGCCTCGGGCAGCTCGACCGTGATGGTCGTGGTGTCGATGGTGGTCACCGTGTCTCCGTCTCTGTTCAGCCGGGTTCGGGCACAGGGATGCCCGAACTCGGAGTGGGCGTACGGAACTTCGGGAGCCGCCCGGTCCAAGGGGGAGCCTGGATCACGGTCGGACCGTTCCGGGCGGCTGCTGATAAGTGAACCTACGGTCACGCTCAGTGGGTACGGTGGAAGCCAGTTGAAGCGGTATACGCGGTTTACAGCTCCGGAATGGAGGCGGTCGTGGCGGCGCGGAAAGACCCCAACTCCCTTCTACGCGACGTCATCGACGCAGCTGACTGCACCTACGAGGCCCTCGCCAGGGACGTGCGGCGCATCGCCGCCGAGAACGGCGAGATCCTCCAGACCAACAAGTCGGCCATCTCGCACTGGGTGAACGGGACCCGCACCCCCTCGGGCCGGGTAGGCCAGTACCTGGCCGAGGCTCTGTCCCGCCGAGCGGGACGCGTGATCACCCGAACCGAGATCGGCCTCCACACCGGTGGCGCCGACGCGCCTGCGGAACCCGACCCCGTCCTCGCCGTCACCGACCTGGGACGCGCCGACCTCGAACGCCGCCGCTTCCTCTCCATCGCGGCCTTCACCACCGCTGGCGTCGCCATGCCGCTCGGCTACGACCACGAGGCCACCGCGCGCATGCTCCGCGCCCGCTCCAAAACGTCCATGGTCGGGGCGGAGGACGTGGACGTCGTACGGCAGATCACCGCCGCCGACGAACGTCTCGGCGGCGGACACGGCCTGACCACCGTCACCGCGTATCTCGCCGACACCGCCGCACCCATGCTACGCGGGCGCTTCCCCAGTGAAGCCTTACGCCGAGCCGCGTTCGGAGCGGTCGCCGAGCTGGCCTACCTCGCAGGGTGGAAACACCACGACCTCTGCCAGGAGGGTGCCGCCCAGCGGTACTACCAGGTCGGCTACCAGCTCGCCTGCGAAGCCGACCCGCACGGGCATGCCGCCTGGATGATGCGGGCCCTCGCCCACCAGGCCCTCAGCCTCAAACAGCCCCACCACTGCGTCGACCTCGTCGAAGCCGCCTTGCGGCGCGGTCTCGGCCGCGTCGACGGCCAGACCGAAGCCCTCCTTCACATCACTCACGCCCGTGCCTACGCCGCGACCGATGAGAACCCGTCGGCCGCACGTGCCCTGCTTGCCGCCGAGGACGCCCTCCTGCGGGAGGACGGCCGACAGCCCAGCTACTCCCGTGTGAGCGGCCCCGCCACGGGCACGGTGGCCAGCCACACCGCACGCACGCTGACCGACCTCGCCGACCACGTCGGTACCGAGCAGCAGCACCGGGATGCTCTCACCCGCTGGGACCCGGAAAAGTACAAGCGCGTCCACGCGCTCACCCACGCCGACCTCGGCGACAGCCTCGCCGCTCAGGCCCGCGCCGATGAGGCCGTCGCCGCCTGGACGCAGGCGCTGGTCCTCATGGAGGGCATGACCTCCGACCGCACCCGCAAGGCGATCACCTCGATCCGCTCCACCCTCGCGGTCTACCAGCGACGCGGGGTACCCGGCGCCGCCGATCTCGCCCGCCGAGCCCGTGAAGCCCTCGCCTAACATGCCCAATGGCCCATCCGACGAAGGGAATTCCCGTGCCCCAGCAGACCGACGACCAGCCGAAGGCCCTGAAGCCGGCGCTCGAATCCATGACCCTGCTGGTCGCCGCGGTCATCGTCCACGACAAATCCACCAACCGCGTCGTCCTCCTCCAGCGCAGTGAGAACGCCAAGTTCGCCCAGGGGATGTGGGACCTCCCGGTCGGGAAGAGCGAGCCGGGCGAGCCCATCACCGAGACCGCCGTACGAGAGCTCTACGAGGAGACCGGCCTCACGGTGAAGCCGGAGTCCTTGAAGATCGCCCACGTCATCCACGGCGCCTGGGGCGTCGAAGCCCCAGGCGGTTTCCTCACCGTCGTTTTCGCCGCCCACGAATGGACCGGCGAACCTGAGAACCGCGAGCCTCGCAAGCACTCCCAGGTCCGATGGACCGACGCCGACGCCATCCCCGAGAACTTCGTGGAGACGACCCGCAGCGCACTACGCAGCTACTTGGCGGAAGGGCCCGAGGTCTCCCTGGACGGATGGCGGTAGCCCAACCTCATAGCCGGGGCCACGGCCTGAACCTCTACCAGGTTGTGGACCTGTTCCAGACAGCGCTGGTCTACGCATACGCCCTCAGCGCCGCAGCCGTTGGGCTGTGCGGTGCACCCAGGGAAGGATCTCGCGCAGGCCGCAGACAGCGGTACGGAACCGGGGGCGTCCAGGGCCCAGCCGTCCGCCTCCGTGCGGGAGCGGAGGAGGTCGACGAGGGCCTCGGCCTGGGCGCGGTGGTTCCAGCCGGCCCAGCCGCTCCTTCTCCCGGGTCTCTGGGCCGCTGTTCAGGGCGGCGTGCAGCACGGTCAGGAAGTGGCCTTTACCGGCGCCGAACGAGCCGTGCAGGTACGCAGCATACGAGCGTTTCTTGGTGACGGCACTCTTGACCAGGGACAGGGCCTTGTCGATCTCGGCGCGCAGCGGAGGTGCGACGACGTACTCGCGGACCCCGCCCGCCGCCGTGCCGACGAACCTTTTGGAGAGCTCCACCTTGTGGTCCCCGGCCTTGGGGGCTTCCTCGCACAGCACCGGGTAGGGGACGGCCAGAATCCTCGGGCTTCAGCCCAAGGGGCATGTCAACCCGGTATCTGTCGGCGGTACGACATCGTGATCAGACCGGCAGTGAAACTGACCGCCGCCACGACTGCCGCCACGACGCTGGTGGACTCCATCAGGAGAACCGCCCACGGGTACGGCCTCTGGTCTCCCGCCAGGCCGGTGACAATGCTGACCATCACGAACATGGTCGCCGCCGCGCCACCGGCGATCGGGCCGTACCAGCTGTGTACGAGGAGAGCGAGGCCCAGCACCATGACGGTGTTTCGTCCGCCCGCCACCGCTGTCGGCATGTCCAGGAACTCCCCGAGTGCAAACCCCAGTCCCGCCGCGCTCACCCCCAGAAGCAGGAGAGCCAGCCGGTCAACGACGGCGACCGCTCGCGCCGCTGTGGCTTCGGTGGCGATGAGGCGCCGGCTCATGCAGTACATCGTCGGGATGCACAGGATGAGCGGAACGAAGTTCATCAGCTTGATCGAGAAGCTGCCCCTCGCGGCGATCTGGGGAACCTTCGCCACGTCATCGCGCACGAGTACAAGGAGGAGCGTCCAGGCGAACAGGGCCACAGGCAGCAGCCAGATTCTTCGTGCGCGCGCCCAGAGGATCAACGGTCCACCCCCGGTGCCATGTCCGCCGGATCCTCCAACTGCGGGCCCAGCGCTCGGCCCCGCTCGTTCTCGGCCTCGGCCCCCGCCCGGGCCTTCTCGTGGACCTGCTCGTCGCAGGACTCGAGGTAACTCAACTGCTGCTTGTACCAGGCGTACTGCTTCGCTTTGGGGAGGCTGCGCACCCAGCGTGCCCGGTACACACCGCTTGGTCCGTAGCTGCGGGCGGCCTCTGCCTCCGACATACCAACCGTCAGGCCGATCCAGGCGGAAGCAGCTCCGCGCCCCGGATAAACGTAGTCATCAGGAAGGTCCGGGCAGTCGTGGAGCCCTGTCGGAACCAAGGCGCTGACGTAGACGGTCCGGCTGCGGTGGCGGGTCACCGGCTTCTGGAGGAAGGTTCGCCAGGTGTCGCGTGCCAGCGGTAGCTCCTCCGAGACGAAGGCCAGCTTCCGGGGTGGGGTGAACCCGACCTCTCGCAGGCGGGGCAGCGCTTGTTGAGCGGAGCGGTGCAGCGCGGGGATGTCGTCGGCGAACTCGCCGGGCACACAGATCACCGGGGCAGTTCCCTCACACGTCGTTGCCCAAGTGCGGGGAACGGTGGGGTCGGCGTAGCGCGGGGTGTCACTCACCAGAGGATACGACGCCCCGAAGCCCGCGAGGACGCAGCAGGCCACGGCGGCGGCGCGCAGCGCAGGACGTGAGAGCAGGCTGAGCGCGACAAGACCGAGCAGCAGCCCGAGAGCCAGGATCGCCGGTGCCATGAGGTAGGCGCGGTCCACGACATCCGTATAGGTCGGAGTGCTCTGGTCGAATCCGGACATCGCCCGCAGCCATGGGATACCCAGCGTATAGGCGACGAAGACCCACAGCGCCGTGATCACCACCGCAAGGGGGCGGGCGATAACGGGCGGAAGGGAGAGCCCGAGGAAGAAGCCGACTGCTACTGCGCTGAAGGGGATCGCGAGACTTCGGACTATTGGAACGGTGTCGGGGAGCCCTGGTGCGGGGCCTCCCAAATAGCTGATCACCAACAGGAAGGACGCCACCCAGCTGATGATCACCAGGGCCAGGGTGGGGGCCATCGCATCGACAAATATTCGCAGCAGGTGGCGGCTGGACGGGGCGGCTGTGATCCGAGCCTGGCGAAGCCTCCCTGCATCCCAGGCGGCCACCAAGGCGATTCCCAGCGCGGCGACCCTCAGGGCCACCGAGACCACGACGATGGAATCCTCACCGGTGAACGGCGTGGGCTGGTAGGCGGTGAAATATATTGCCAGAGCCACCGTCGGGGCTCCGAGCCCGATGACGGCCGAGTGTCGAGCGAAGGGGATTCGGTTCACCACGAGATCGCCCCATCGATCTCGGTGAAGGCCTGATAAGCGGAGGTGGCCCGCTGCTCGTCGGATGTCGCCGTCGCGCTCGCGTGGGAAAGGAAGTCCACCACCGTTCCCGAGAAGCGCACCTGACCGTCCAACAGAACCACGACCGAGTCGTACGAGTTGGCGATGTCCGAGGTGTCATGGGTGGAGAGAACGATGTGCACCTCGTTCGACAGATCGGCGAGAATCTGGTGGAAGACCTGTCGCTGCCGGGGGTCCATGCCCGCTGTCGGCTCATCGAGGAGAAGGACCTCTGCGTCATGCACGAGGGCCTGCGCCACTGCGACGCGCCGCTGCTGCCCCCCGGAGAGTTCCTGGACCTTGTCATCCGCCCGATCGGCCAACTCCACGCGGTCCAGGGCCTGGAGAGCCTCACGCCACGCCTCGCGCCGGGGCATCCCCTTGAGCCAACCGGAATACGCGACCTGATCCCGGGCCGTGAGCCCCGGCACGTGCCCCACCTGCTGAGGCATCCATGCCACACGCCTACGGAACGCGGGCAGCGCGCGACGTCGGCCGGTGCTCAGGTCGCCATAGGTGACGGAACCGGAATCGGGGCGCAGCGCAGATGCGCACAAGCCCAACAGGGTACTCTTTCCCGCTCCGTTCGGCCCCAGGAGCACGGTCCGCCCGGGCGGCAACGTATGGCTGAGATCACGCAGCACCGGGCGTCTACGCCGATAGGAGAAGGAACACTCGGACATCGAAATGGGCATGCGACACCTTGGTATTTCAGCGTGGGGGTGCCTCTGTCTGTTTCATCAAGAGGCAGGTGGAGACCTGCGTTTCAGGTCTCCACCCAGGAATTCAGAATCCAGTGTCACCTAGAAAGACATACGGGTCTGATCGACGTTGATTGTCGGGCCGACTATCGAACTGCCATCGATCTCGGTGATGCGGAAGTAGTAGTCGTGGCCCTCGACTCCGGCACCCCACTCGCCGGACGACGTTCCACCGTTGAAGCATGCCGTGTAGGTCTTTTCGTCGTATCCGGTGTCGGGTCCGATGACTTCACGACGCAGCTGCACAGTCACACTACTGCCCGAGTACGTATGGCATCCGGTGAAGTCCACCTTGTTCCCGCCGGTACCTCCGTCATCGGTCAGAGAATGCGAAGTGAAGCCGGCAACTCCACCCTGAATGTACGAGTAGCTCACGACAGCCCAAGCGGGGCTCGCGAGGGCCAATGGGATGGTCGAGATGGAGGCAATCAAACCGATCCGCTTCCAGGTGTTACGGGTTCCGAACTTACGCACAGTTTGTACCTCTCGTTTGGAATCGCGGGCAGGCGTGTGCATCACGAGTGAATTGAGTGAAGCCGCCATGATGAGAATCCCCTGTAAGGGGGCTTGATCGTACATCAACAGCGTTGACGTCCACGGCAGTTGGTCTTACGCTGCGATGTGTCTTGATTTGCGTATGCCCAGGTGGTCTTCGCGGAGATCTGCTATGTGGACCTCTCCCGCGACCTGTTTCCCGCGCAACCGACGAGGCCACCGACGAACTCGATGCCTGGCGCGTGACGTGTCATCGCGCGAATTGCCTGGGCCGGCCCTGGTCTCGTCGCCCCTCTCGTGGCCGAGGCCTACATGGAGGTTCAGGGCGTCAGCGCGCTGCGCTCCGAGCCCAAGAAGGTCAGCCCTCTGGAGTCGACGTACGGAGTTCTGCGCGCGCAGGCGATGACTCCTCGAGATGGTGGCCATGGTCGAGGAGAAGCTTCACTTCACATACCAGTCCGCACACAGTCCGCAGGACACCCAATAAAGTCCATCGCACCCCGCCGCCAGCAATCAAGAAAAGGCCAGGTCAGAGACCCACAGATCCGGGCCTGGTTCATGGCCCTCGAGCGGTGCACCCTCATGGGGCCTGCCAGGGAGGCTGTCGATAGTGGCGGGGATGGCGTCGGTGCCGATGCCGATCAGTTCCGCGCCAGCGTCGTACGACGGGCCGGTCGAGTCATCGAGTTGCTGGATGAGTCTCTCGATGTGGGCGGTCATGCGTGGTCCCGGCGCCAGAAGGTGGGCAGCCATCAGCAGAGCACCGAGAGGTCCTCGGGCCACGGGGTGCGGTCCTCGATCGCCCAGTCCTCGAAGGAGTCGCGTGTCAGGTCGATGGGGCGCCAGGCGGGGTCGAGCGGCTCGTCCTCGGCCGGGGGGCGGACGTGCCGGCGGCCGTGCACCAGTCCGCAGCCGGTCCGCAGGACACCCGTAAACGGTCGTCGGGAGCCAACGCACGCCAACGAGGAAATCCCAGGTCAGAGCCCTGGATGAGGCTCCGCCGCAGGTCAGGGTCAGCCCGCAGACATTCCGCTTCAACGTGTGACGATATGTCAACCCCTGTGCCCGATCCGCTTGTTGGCGGATCGGGCGCATGTGTCTGTCCGCGGGGAGTCCTCGACCCCGTGATGGGTGGCAACGGTTGGTCTGGTCGTCGTGGCGGTGACACGGCCTCAGACCTTGACGACCTCCACGGAAGGGCCGCACAGGAGTGTCAGGTCCTCGGGGTCGGAAGTGAGGACCGTGACCGGCTGGGGCGCGCTGCGGGCGATGGCGGCGAGAGCGGCATCGATAGCGTACTTGTGGCCGTGGAGGTGATGGGTGCGAAGAAGGACGGCGGCCCGGTCGGCGATCTCTTTGGTGACGTCGTGAACGTCGACGCGGGAGAGGACCCACTTGATGCGGGCCGGGTGGATGCGGTCGTAGTCGGCCTCAAGGGTGGTCATGGCACTGGTGGCCACGCGGATGCCCTCTTCCGACGCCGCCTGGACCAGAGCCACGACGGCGCGGTCCTTGCGGTAGAGCTTCGAGAGTCCTTCGCTGTCGAGCAGTAGGGTGCCGGGCATCAGGCGGCGGCCCCGCCGGCCTGCCGGTGGTCGTGGCGCAGCAGCGTGCGGGCGGCCTCAATCTCTTCGCGGGTGAGTTCTTCGTTGTCGGTCTCGAAGTCGGCGACGATCTCCCGCAGCTTGTCCATGGCAACCCGCTGTTCGAGGGCCTCGGCGACGTAGGCGGAGAAACCGCCGGGCCCGACGTGGGCGCGTACGGCCTCGGCGAGATCCTCAGGCAGGCTGATCGAGTACTTCCTGCTACCGCTCATGGTGTCGATCCTACTGGCGGTCGTAAGTCTTCGAGCGTGAATAGCCGTGGTGGTCGCAGGCGCCGAAGTGCTGGTAGTTGCGCCGCGTCTCGACCAGGGAAACTCGGTTGGCCCCGACGGACACGGCCGGCCGACGGAACTGAAACTCGTCGTCCTCCCAGAAGCAGACGGGGCAGATCGCGTAGGAGCCGGGCATGGCGTCGAGCACGCGGTGTCCGCAGCAGGGAAAGGGGTAGCGGTGGCTCACCTGCGCAGTCTCATCGACGGGCCGTTCGGTGTGCCATGGATTTCCACGGCCTTGGTGCACCCGGCCGGTCCGCAGACAGTCCGCAGGAGACCCGTAAACGGCCGTCGGGAGCCAACTCATGCCAACGAGGAAATCCCAGGTCAGGGCCCTGGGTAGGGCTCCGTCGCAGGTCAGGATCAGTCGTTAGTCATTCCGCTTCAACATGTAGCGGGTGCGATACGGTACGTCACTGATCTGGCAAAAAAGCAGGTCAGGAGGGGTCCGGCTCTTCTGAGTCGGGCCCCTGGGTTTTCCCCCGTTCGATCCATCAGGTCACGAGGTGAAGTAAGATTCAATCTACGTAAGAATCTATCTACGTTAATTGTTCTCAGGGGTGCGTCGTGGAGTTTCAAGGTCGGGCCGGAGATCTTGAGCTGCTGGCTGAGCAGTACCGGACAGTGGCAGAGGCGGTTGGAGCCACTCGGGGGCGGGCTGTGATCATGACGGGCCGGCGCCGAGTGGGGAAGTCGCGACTGGTCCAGGAGTTCTGCGACCGCTCGGGAGCGCCGTACGTGGTGTTTCAGGCCACCCGTGGGCGCAACCCTGTGACGGAGCGCGCCGACTTTGCCGCGACGCTCGCGCAGTCGCTACTGCCTGGGGCGGAGCTGGTCGCCGGCCTCCAGGCGCAGGACTGGAACCAGGCCCTGCGCTCGCTGGCGCTCGCGGTACCCGATGACTCGCCCAGCATCGCGGTGATCGACGAGGTGCCCTGGCTGGTCGAGCAGGATCAGGAATTCGAGGGCGCACTCCAGACTGTCTGGGACCGTCACTTGTCCTCCAAGCCCGTGCTTCTGCTGCTGGTTGGCAGCGATACATCGGTGATGGAGGCACTGCAGTCGTACGGACGCCCGTTCTTCGGTCGGGCAGCGAAAATGACCGTCCACCCCCTGAACCTGGCCGACGTACAGGCCATGACCGAACTCGACGCCGCAGGGGCCGTCGACGCCCAGTTGATCACTGGCGGATTCCCCGAGATCGTGCAGTCGTGGCGGCCGGGAATGGGGCGTACAGCGTTCTTGCAGGCGTCGGTCGCCAATCCTCTCTCGCCCCTGCTGGTGGCCGGCGAGCTGTCCCTGCTGGGCGAATTCCCCGAGGCTTCGCACTCACGGGCCGTGCTGGAAGCTGTTGGCAGCGGTGAGCGCACGTTCAGTGCAATCGCAGCCCAGGCCGGCGGCGCCAGCGCTCTGCCGTCCGGCACGCTCTCCCCGCTGCTGGCCATGCTGCAGGCCAAGCGAGTCCTGGCTGCTGATCTCCCCCTGTCGGTCAAGCCGGACAGCAAGAACAAGCGCTACCGGATCGCCGACCCGTATCTGCGGTTCTGGCTGGCGTTCCTGGCACGCGCGATCCCACTCATCGAGCGAGGCCGCGGTGACTTGGCACTGGAACGCATCGAGCGGTCATGGACCAGTTGGCGCGGGCGAGCGGTCGAGCCACTGATCCGCGAGTCCTTGCTGCGTCTGATGCCCAATGATGAGTGGCCCGAGACCGAGGCCATCGGCGGTTGGTGGAACCGTCAGAACAACCCCGAGATCGACCTCATCGGTGCAGACCGCGAGCCGGTGGCCCGGCAGGTGTCCTTCGTCGGGTCGGTCAAGTGGCTGGAGACCCAGCCCTTCGGCCGTCATGAGTACGACGCCTTGGTGCGCGACATGCTCGCCGTCCCCGGTACCGCCCCGGATACTCCACTGATCGCGGTCTCCCGCTGTGGGGTGACCGATGATCTGCCGCTCACCGCGCACTGGGGGCCGGAGGACCTCGTACGGGCGTGGCAGCCCCGATAGCCGCGAAGTCCGGGATCTCTCACGTCGTGAGTGATCCGGCGGAGCCCCGCACAGGAGCATCGTCCGGATCGCCGAGTACGCCGAGGGAGATGGTCTTCATCTTCATGCTCCCCGTGGAGTGGGTTTCCAGCCACGTCCGTGCCTCCGGACCGCGCAGGTACGCGGCGAAGTAGTCGGCGTCGAGTCCGGCGGGGGCGCAGCACGAAGCACCCGGTGCCGCACACCCAGCCGTGCTGCTCCTCGCGGACGACGGCGGCTCGCCCCAGCTCCCCGCGGCGCGCCAGGACAACGTCGCCGCGTCGGAGGCGGAAGCGCTCCAGCTCCATGGCCTGTCGCTCGCTGATGCGTCGGATACTCACCGTGCTGAAGCCGTTTCCCGTCAGGTCTTTGGGCATCACGACGACTCTGCTGCGTAATTCGTCACGCGGAGAGTCGGTAGCTGAGTCGTTCGAGCCTGCTGTGGCGGGTGCGGTCGAGTGGCCCGGTGGTCCAGTGG
>NZ_JBEXID010000060.1:0-42982 GCF_040608395.1 Streptomyces sp. NPDC005181 | reverse complement strand
GTACCGCTTCGAGTAGTTGCTTCCCACCTGGCTCTACTTCCTCTGGAACCTCAGGTCCCAGTCTCCAGGTGTCCGTGATCAAGGGGAAGCTTCAGTGTGACGGCGGTGGCGTGGTGCTCGCCTTTGCCGACGTCCAGGCCGAGGAAGACGTCGATGTCGCTGGTGTGGATCACGTGCAGGCCCCTCCATCACGCTTTCGTCCTTCCGGCCTGGGTGAAGCCGGTGCTCAAGCCCCTCATCAGCGGTCCGTCGATGCCTCCGGGCCCGGTGACACCACCCCCCGGATCATCAACAACAAGGGGGGAAGTCATGCCGGACACGAAGGCCGGAGGCCCCATTGCGGAGCCACGAAAACGGTAACGAGGGGCGCCGGACGGCTGTCCTCACTCGCGGTCGGGGGCGCCGTGCCGCACAGTGGAGGCCTGCCGAATTGAGCCGCGCACGCCTGTCAGGACCGTGCCTTCATCAGCCCGGCAGGCGTGCGTGCTCGTGTCGAAGAGTGGTGTCAGTGGTGGGGGGCAGAATGTGGTGCAGGGGAAGGAGTGGCGATGTCCACTAACAGTTCTGACCTGCGGATACCTGCGCCCAGTGGCTGCCGGTGGTGTGGGGTCGATGAGCGTGAGCACATGCAGCGGTGGAAGCCGCCAGTGGGGTGGCATGAGTGGGTTGCACCCACGTCGGAGCAACGCAAGGAGCGCATGCTGGCGCGCCGCCGGCAAGGCCGCCCTGCATCCGGTGGTGGTCAGGCACTGCGGGGAAGCTTCATGCTGCTAGCGTCCTGAGCTGCGCGAAAACGGTGCGCAGCTGCTCGGGTACATCGCTGGGATTGTCCAGGGCCATGGCAAGTTCGTACATCATTTCGGGCTTGCCTCCGGGACCGTCCGGGCTGTGGGTCTGCAGCGTCTCCTTGACTGCTTCGCTGAACTTACGCTGGCCGCGCAGGGCGGCGAAGTCGGCGGCGCTCCAGGTGCCTTCGTTCTTGGCCCAGATCTTGTTGGCGACACGTGCCCACACGTCGTCTTTGAAGATCTCCTCCAGTTCATTGAACTGGTCTTCCCCCGGCGCGTCCGGGTCGGGTTCACCGAGGAACTTCACGTAGCGGGAGGCGTGGGGGCCAAAGAACTGGGTGAGCTTGGCGGTTTTGAAGATGCCCTTGCTCACGCTGCGGCTGTCGGCGTCGACCACCAGCATGATCGTGCGGCCTTTTTTCGCGAGGTAGCGGGCCAGGTGCAGGGCGCCCTCGTTGTTGAAGCAGGCCCACAGCGCGATCCCGGCGGCCTGCAGCGACAGTCCTTCGCATAGCCGGAACAGCAGCGGGAAGGCGCGCTGCTCGGTTTCGCCTTCGACGGCCAGGAAGCAGCGTTCGTGCAGGAGCACGGAGTTCCGCAGCCCGACCGCTGCCGCGATCTTTCCCAGGTGCTCGTCGATGTCGTCGCCGAGCAGTCCGGCGCCGAGCCGTTCCACTACGGTGCGGTGGTTGTCCAGCTTCAGGTGCACGACGTCGGAGAGGTCGACGCCATCGATGAGATTCATGGAGTGCGTGGCCACCAGCACGCTGACGTTCGGGATGGCGCTCTGCTCCCGGATCAGCTGCATGATCTTGCGCTGGTGGGTGTAGTCCAGGTGCGTGTCCGGCTCGTCGTAGACCACGATCGTCTGCACGGGCGGCGGCTCGGGGGCCTCGCCGTCGTCCGGGCTCGTCATGGGGGCGGTGCTTTCCTCCTCGGCCAGCAGCTCGCTGGTCCACTCCCAGATGGCCAGCGACACGCGCCGGTTGCTGCCCAGCCCGGAGCGGTCCAGGCCCACCGCCTCACCGGCAATACGGGCGATGCGCAGCGGCGCGCCGCCGAAGCCCTTCTGGAAGGAGACGTCGGGCTCGACGAAGACCTCCGCCAGATCAGGGCAGCGGGTCTGAATGTGGTCGCACAGGGACTTGGCGTCGATGCGCAGCCGCTCCTTGACGTCGTCCTCGAGGGCAGTGAGCTTGCCCTTGAGCTCGGGGTCGGCCATGTGGCTTTGGAACCGGCCGACCAGGGCAGTCTTGACCGCCTCGTCGGGCCTGGCCGCTTTGCCATCGAACGACAAAAACCACGGCATGCGCCGGTCCAAACCGACCGGGGCAGGCAACCAGTCGCTGCCGCTGGCGTGCTGGCGTCCGTACTCACGCAGCGCCTGCACCAGGTCCGCCTTCAGCGTGGAGGCGGGGGACAGGCTGAACTCGGCCACCAGGCCCTTCAAAGCCGGCACCAGGTGCTGGGACAGGTCGCGCAGACGATCGTCGTCCGGCAGCGGACCCCAGATCTCCAGCCGCGGGGCGAGATCCTCCCCGGCCCGGCGCTGCAGCTGCACCTCCTCAGGCAGATCGAAGTGTTCCTGCTCGAAGGCGTCGAGAGTGAACGTGCCCCACACGCTGGTGTTCTCGCAGCGGACGGGCGACGCGTGCTCGCCGACGGCATCGGTAGCCAGGTAGCTGCGGTCGTCCTCGGACAAAGTACGCACGCCCAGCAGGAAGGCCAAAGCGTCCAGCAGGGCGCTCTTCCCGCCGTCGTTATGCCCGGCCAGGATGGTCGGCTTGCTCACCGGGATATCCGCTACCTCGGTCAACGAGCGGAAGCCACTCACGCTGAAGCTGTTCAACTGCACTGCGCTCGACCGCTCCCAGTTCCCGCACCGCCGACCACCGCGAGCGCCCAGCTGACACCCGCTCAGATGGTTCTGACGCCTCATCCCAACCCGAACGGCCCATCCTAGAGCGTCAGTCGCATCGCCACCGTCAGTCCCACTGATACAACCCGCCTCGACACACGCCGACTTGCCCGAAATCCCCTCTACCACCATGTAGACCCCGCACAGTGCTGATTGATATGTCCTCTGATTTGCAGAAAAGCTCCCGTGATGCCGGTGGCTGTCGGTACCGTCACCAGCCATGCGGATCTTGCACACCTCGGACTGGCATCTCGGCCGGCAACTGCATCGCGTGCCCCTCCTCGCGGAGCAGCGCACGTTCCTCGAGCACCTGCTGGACACGGTGCGTCGGGAGCACGTCGAGGCGGTGGCTGTTGCGGGCGACGTGTTCGACCGCGCTATCCCGCCGCTGGACGCGATTGACTTGTTCAACTGGGTACTTGGGGAGCTTGCCGATCTTCAGGTGCCGCTCGTCATGATCAGCGGGAACCATGACTCGCCGCGTCGGCTGGGCGTCAATGCCCGGTTGATCGAGCGCGCGGGGATCCACCTGCGGACCAGCGTGGAGGACTGCGCTCGCCCCGCCGTCCTGCACGACGAGCACGGACCGGTCGCCTTCTACGGCCTGCCCTACCTCGAACCTGGCCTGGTCCATGCGCACCTCGGAGCGGAGAAGCCAAGCCACCATGCTGTGCTGAGCGCGGCCATGGACAAGGTCCGCGCCGACCTTGCGGCCCGCCCGGACAACACCCGGTCCGTCGTCCTGGCCCACGCCTTCGTCACCGGAGCCGACACCAGCGACAGCGAGCGTGACATCACCGCCGGCGGCGTCCCTTCGGTCAGCGCCTCCGTCTTCACCGGGGTCGACTATGTAGCACTGGGCCACCTGCACCGCTGCCAGCAAATCAGCGAACGCATCCGCTACAGCGGATCTCCGCTGGCCTACTCCTTCTCTGAAGCCGACCATCCCAAGGCCACGTGGCTGATCGACCTGGATGCAGGCTCCACCCTGACCGCCCGCAAGATCCTCTGCCCTCTGCCTCGCCGCCTGCGTCAGCTGACCGGCACTCTGAACGACCTGCTCACCCAACCCGAGCACACCGAGTACGAAGACTGCTGGCTGCACATCACGCTTACTGACACCGACCGGCCCCATATGGCCATGGAACGCCTGCAGCAGCGCTTCCCCCACGCCTTGAAGCTGAGTTTCTCCCAGCATCAGGCCACCACACAGGAGTCCTACCGGTCCCGCGTCAACGGCCGCAGCGACCACGAGATCACGCTCGGCTTCCTCGACCACGTCACCGGCGTTCCCGCCACCGCCCCGGAGCAGAACCTGCTGCAAGAAGGACTCGAAAGCGTCCGCACCGCAGCCGCCGCACGAGAGGCCAGCTGATGTATCTCCACCACCTGACCGTCCAGGCATTCGGACCCTTCGCTCGCACAGAAACCGTCGACTTCGACGCCCTGACCAGTAACGGCCTGTTCCTCCTGCGCGGCGACACCGGGGCCGGGAAGACCAGCATCCTGGACGCCGTCTGCTTCGCCCTCTACGGCACCGTGCCCGGCATCCGCCCCACCCACCGCCTGCGCAGCGACCACGCCCCCACAGACACACGCACCCACGTCATCCTGGAATTCAGCGCAGCCGGCCGCCGCCTCAAGATCACTCGACAGCCAAAGCAGTCCTACCCCAGCAAACGTGCGAAGACCGGCACCGCCACCGCCGAAGCCACCGTCGAGCTCCATCAGCGGACCGACACCGACGGCAGTGCGGGATGGGATCCTGTCAGCGCAAACCACCAGGACACCGCCAGGGAGATCGAAGCGGCTCTGGGGCTGTCCAAGGAACAGTTCTGCCAGGTCGTCCTCCTGCCGCAAGGAGACTTCGCCACCTTCCTGCGGGCCGACGCCAAAGACCGCGCCGTGCTGCTGCGCCGGCTCTTCGATACCGGACGCTTCCAGGAACTGCAGGCATGGCTCACCAACCGAAGCAAAGCCACAAGGAAGGACCTCGACGAGGTCACCACAGTCCTCCAGCAGCTCAGCGAACGCATCCACCAGGAAGCAGGCCCCCTCCTTCACCAAGAGGACACCGGCGCCGACCAGCCCACCCGACCCGACGCCCAGCACCCCGCCGACATCCTGCCCTGGGCCCAACACCTACGCACCCTCGCCCACAACGCCCACACCACGGCACTGGCCGACGAGCAACACAGCGACGCAGCACACCAGCACGCCAAGATCGAACACCAGCGCACCAACGAACTCGCCAACCACCAAACCCAACACGCTCAGGCCCAAGCGCGACGCGCAGCCCTCGACGACAAAGCCGCCAACCACCCGCGGCTCCGCGAGCAACTGGACAACGGCCGGCGCGCCGAACTACTGCGCCCCCTCCTCGACGGCGTGAGGCACACCTCACTGGCCCTTCGCACGGCCAAGACCGCCGAAGACGACGCCCGCAACATGCTGCCCGACGACCACCGCCATGTCGGCATTCCCCAGCTACGGATCGTCCTCGAACAGCACCACGCCGAGCGAGGCCGCGTCGAAGGACTGCTTCCCGACGAACAGCACCACACGCAGCTCGGCACCCAGATCACCGAACTCAACACCAAGGAGCAGCAGGCACGAGCCGACCTCGACGAGGCCGGACAATGGCTCACCGCATGGCCTGCCCTGGAGGCCGAACACACCGGCCGCCTCGACGACATGACCAAGACCGCAGACCAGGTACCTCAACGCGAGCAGGACATCCAGGCACTCAACGCCCACCTCGAGGCCGCGCGCCGCCGCGATACCCTCACCACACAGCTCGCATCTGCCGCAGAAACCGAAACCCACCGTGCGGCCGAAGCCCTCCAGGCCAAAAAACAGTGGCTGGACCTGCGCGAACGCCGCCTGGACGGCATGGCCGGAGAGCTAGCCGCCGAACTCACCGACGGGGCCCCGTGCTCGGTCTGCGGCTCACCCACCCACCCGCAACCAGCACAACGCCAGCCCGACCAGCCCACCCGCGAGGACGAGGACAAGTCCCGCACCCTCCACGAACAGGCCGACACTCTGCACGCCCAGGCCAGCCGCAACCGCAACGACCTCGCCACCCAGCATGCCGAAGCGGTCGGAGCAGCAGGTCCCACCCCTTGCGACGAACTCAAGACACAGCTCAAAGAGGCCCAGGAAGCCCACCGGGCCGCATGCGATGCAGCCACCGCGCTGCCCTCCGCCAAGGAAGCACTGGCCCGACTCCGCACAGAGCACGACACCCGGACCCAGCAATGCCAGGAAGCCCAAGACCGTGTCACCGAGTGCCAGACACGCATCAAGGCCCTGGCCCAGCAGCAGAGCACCCTCGCCGAAACCCTGGCCGCCGCACGCGGCACAGCCACCACGCTCGGCAACCGCATCACTGAACTCAGCCGCGCCGCTAAGGGCCTGTCCAACGCCATCGACGCCGCCCAGACGGCAACCGACGTAGCCGACCGCCACCGTGACGCGACGACCACCGTCACCGACACCGCCCACGACGCCGGCTTCCCGACCCTCGACGAAGCCACCGCCGCACTGCAAGCCCCAGCCCTCCTGCAGCAGTGGAACCAGGAACTCGACCAGTGGGACAAGGACGACGCCGTCGTCACCGACCTCCTCAAAACCCCCAATCTGCTCGAGGCCGGCCTCCAACCCCCCGCCGACCCGCAAGCCGCAGCCGACGCCCTGCTCCAGGCCGAAGACCGCATGAAGAAGACCGCCGCGGCCCGCCAGCAGGCCACCGACCGTGTCACCGCCCTGACCGCCCTGATCTCCACCCTCGAAGCCCGCCTCAGCGACCTGGAACCCCTGCAGGCCCGCCACGCCCTGGCCGACCGCCTAGCTGGCATCGCATCCGCCACCACCACCGCCAACACCCTCAGCATGGAACTTGAGGCCTACGTCCTGGCCGCCCGCCTCGAAGAGATCGCCGACGCAGCCAACATCCGACTGCGGGCCATGACCTCGGAGCGCTACCTCCTTCTACACAGCGCGGACAAGGACGCAGGCCGACGCGGACGCCTCAAGTCCGGCCTGGGACTGAGAATCCTCGACACCTGGACCGGCACCGAACGCGAAACCTCCACACTGTCCGGCGGCGAAACCTTCACCGCCTCCCTCGCCCTCGCCCTCGGCCTGGCCGACGTCGTCACCCAGGAAGCCAACGGCCGCCCGCTGGGAACCCTGTTCATCGACGAAGGCTTCGGCACCCTCGACGAACAGAACCTCCAGGACGTCATGGACGTCCTGGACCAACTACGCGCCGGGAACCGGGCCGTGGGCATCGTCAGCCACGTCGCCGAACTCAGCCGCCGAATCCCCAGCCAGCTAAACGTGATGAAACACCGCAACGGCTCCACACTGCGCCCGTTGATCAGCACCGATCTGTAACGTCAGAGCCACCGGGCAGGGGAGCACCAACCAGCACGCCCTCCCCCCGCCGGCCGCCGCATCCGCGGCGCGCAAAACAACACCGACCCGACCAAGAACCGGCCAGGAGAGCATGCCGACCGCCGACATCGAGCTCCGCCCCCATCAGAAGGAAGCCGTCACCGCCGCGGTTAAAACGCTGCGCACCCACCCCCGGGCGAGTGTCATCGCGGCGTGCGGCACCGGGAAAACACTGATCGCCGCCCGCACCACGGCCCGCGTCGCACCCCACGGCCGGGTCCTGGTGCTGGTACCAACCCTGGACCTGCTGTCCCAGACAGTGCGGTCCTGGCACGCCGCCGGCCGCAAAGGACCGACGGTAGCCGCCTGTTCGGCACGCCAGGCCCTGGACCACCCCTCGGCCGGCGACATCCCGATGACGACGAAACCAGCTGAGCTGGCCGAACTCACCACCCACACAGGGCCCATGACCGTGTACGCAACCTACGCCTCCCTGCCCACCCTCATCACCGCCCACCGCGACCACCACCTGCCCCCCTGGGACCTCGTCGTCATCGACGAAGCCCACCGCACCGCCGGCCGCCTCGGCAAAGCCTGGGCAGGCATCCACCACGACGACCAGATCCCGGCCAACCGTCGCCTCTACCTCACCGCGACCCCCCGCATCTGGGACCCCGACACCGACCACAGCGACACCCCCGTCGCCTCCATGGACGACGAAACCCTCTTCGGCCCCGTCGCCTGGCGCCTGACCCTCTCCGACGCCATCGACCTCGGCCTCCTCGCCGACTACCAGATCCTCGTCCCCGTCATCCAAGACACCGACCTGCGCGACTGGCTCGCCACCGCCCCCCGCTCCGGCGCCGACGGACTACGCCTGGCCGGCCACCAAGTCGCCGTCCTCAGAGCCATCCACGACCACCAACTACGCCGCGTCCTGACCTTCCACCACCGCGTCGCCGACGCCCGCGCCTTCGCCACCACCCTCCCCGACACCGCCGCCACCCTCCCAGTTGACCTCCAGCCACCAGGCCTGTGGTCACAATGGATCAGCGGCACCCACCCGCCCCGAACCCGCCGCCGCATCCTCCTCGAATTCGCCACCCACACCCACCCCAAACAGCCCGCAGTCCTCGCCAACGCCCGCGTCCTGGGCGAAGGCATCGACGTCCCCACCATCGACGCCGTCGTCTTCGCCGACCCCAAAAACAGCCCCGTCGACACCGTCCAAGCAGTCGGCCGCGCCCTACGACAAACCCCCGGCGCCGGCAAAAAAGCCACCCTGATCGTCCCCGTCTACCTCACCCCCGACGAAGACCCCGACGACCTCCTCGGCGCCGACGCCTACACCCCCCTGTGGCGCACCGTCCAGGCCCTACGCGCCCACGACGAACGCCTCACCGCACGCCTCGCCGACCCCCGCACCCACCGCCCCACCCTCGGCACCGACGACCCCGGCGCCTGGCTCCACTTCGAGCGCCCCACCCAGGCCGAAGAAGTCGCCCTCGCCCTCACCCTGCGCGTCCTCAACCCCAAAAGCGCCGAATGGCGCCGCGGCCTCACCGCAGCCCGCCGCTACCACCACACCCACCACCACCTCGACGTCCCTCAAACCTACGAGGACCCGACCGCCTACCCACTGGGCCGCTGGCTCACCTGGCAACGCCACCTCCACACCACCGGCGCCCTTGACCCCGCCCGCACCCAAGCCCTCGAGCGCCTCGACATCATTTGGAACCCCCAGCAGCACGCCTTTGACCGCGGCCTCACTCACGCCACCGCCTACGCCCACCACCACGGCCACCTCGCTGTCCCCGTCGACCACCACCAGGACGGCTTCGCCCTCGGCCGCTGGCTCGCCACCCAACGCAAACGAGCCGACGACCTCGCCCCGGCCCGCGCCCAGGCCCTCCAAGACCTCGACCGGCATTGGAACCCGCCCTGGCCCCTGACATGGCACCGCGCCTATCACGCTGCCCGTAGACATCTCAGCGCCGACCACCGCCTGACCGACGTGCCCCGGGACTACATCACGGACGACGGGTGGCGCCTGGGGGAGTGGCTGCACAACCAGCGCCTCCACCCCGAACGCCTGCACCCCACCCAGCAGACCCTCCTGGCAGGCCTCGGCGTGATCCAGAGCACCAAGCCGCCCTCGGGCACACGGAAGCCAGCCGCTCGCAGCCGGGAGCAGCACCTGGCCGCCGCCCGAGCCTTTCACCACCGGGAAGGACACCTCGACGTTCCCCAGCGCCACGTCGAGCACCTCGACGGCGAATCCGTACGCCTCGGACAGTGGATCAGCAACACCCGCCGCCGCAAGGACAGCCTGCCCGCCGACCAGATCCGCGCGCTCGACGCTCTCGACATGCGCTGGTAGGGGCGGCGGATAGGGGGCTTGGACCCTGTTTCGGGTCTGCCGACCGATCCTCGCAGCAGCATTAAGGCGTCTCGACGCCTCGCCACCGGGGTGACGGATCTGCTGCGCTACCTGTGAGCGCTGGCCTAGTGGCGGGGAACACGGCGACCGGGCCGGAGCGCTCCGCAGGGGCGCTCCGGCCCTCTCCTGCCGACAGCGCGGCGAGAACGAGTAAGAGGATCAGCAGGCTGCCGAGCCCGGTGCCGGGGGCCACCGCACGATTGCGGCGAGCGAGCGGGCACCGCACATGACCGCCACAGCCGGTGAACGAGTAACGGCAGCCCTGCTTGCGGCGCGGATCGGGTACGAGCATCAACGCGTCCAGCAGTGTCGTCACCTCCGCAGATCCGGCCAAAGCGTCTTAGTCAGCGGGAGCTTCGAGCTATGGAGGGTGCGGGTGAGATCCTCGGTCAGTCCGGATGGCATCCGGACACGGTTCCTTCGACTCACGCGGTGCCGTGAACGGCGGCCTCGTCCCATGGCCCGAGAACGCATGCACCCTGGCCCCCACCTGGATACTCTGTATCCGACTGCATGATCACGACTGTGTGCGACTGCGCGCGCCGGAAGGAGCACGGCATGCTGCTGAGATTCCGTGCGTCGAATGTTCGGTCGCTGCGTGACGAACAGGAACTATCCTTCATCGTGCCATCGGACGAGGAGTCCGATGCTGCTCGCACGCTTGGGCTCTCGGACGGGAAGACCCTCCAGGTCTATCCGTTGGTGGGTATCTTCGGCGCGAATGCCTCGGGCAAGTCGAATGTGATCGCGGCGCTCAAGAAGATGCGGGAAGCGGTCCTCGGTTCGTACGCACAGTGGACGTCTCGCCAGGGCATTGTTCGGGACGAGTTTTTTCTCGACCCGAAGGCTGCCGTCGAGACCACCTTCTACGAGGCCGATTTCGTTCTGGCGGACCGGGTCCGCTGGACCTACGGCTTCGAACTGAGCGACGAGCGCGTCGAATCGGAATGGTTGCACGCCTACCCCAAGGGTCAACGGCAGGTCTGGCTCGACCGGGACACCGCCCGCAAGGACATCTTCAAGTTCCCGGGTGAGCGCATCCAGGACCGCGCGCTACTGGCGCGTGCGACCCGCCCCGACGCGCTCCTGCTCTCCCGCGCTGCGAACGATAATCATCCGCAACTCACGCAGATCTACGACTGGTTCAAGCAGAATCTCTGGGACATCAACCCGGAGCTGGAGCGCCTGGAACGCGAGGGCTACACGGCCGAGCATCTGCTCGACGAGCGGTTCAAGGACCGAATCGTTGGGTTGCTGCGTGTCGCGGATCTAGGGATCAGCGGTGCCGAGGTCGAGCAGCGGCTCGGGGAACAGCCGCGGGTCCGCCTCCTGCACGAGGGCGGCGGCGACACACCGGTGGCGCTCGACTGGCAGCGGGAGTCCTTCGGTACGCGTTCGTGGTTCGCGCTCATCGGACCGCTCTTGCGAGCTCTGGACGACGGCGCGGTCCTGTTGATCGACGAGCTGGACGCCAGCCTGCATCCACGCTTCGCCGCCGAGGTCGTACGCCTCTTCCAGGCACCCTGGTCGAACCACGAGGGCGCACAGCTCGTCTTCACCTCGCACGACCCGTCCCTGCTCAGCACCCCCCGGGGTGGCCGACTCCTGGAGCCGGGGCAGATCTGGCTCACGGAAAAGGACGAGCGGGGCGCCACCGAGCTCTATCCGCTGAGCGATGCGGAGCCCGGTGCACAGGAGGACCTCACGGACTCCTATCTAGCGGGTGCATTCGGAGCCGTGCCGAGGATGACAGAGGGGCAGATCGGTCGGCAGTTGCTGACCGAACCGGTAAGGGAGGCGGAGCGGTCCTAATGGCGAGGGGAAAGGGGCGGGACAGGGGGAGGGACAACCTGGGCCGCGCGCGGAAGCCGTCGACCCGTGTGCGCCCCCGAGAGGTGTACATCTTCACGGAGGGCGAAGTCACCGAGCCGGAATACATCGATTTCGTACACGACCACGGGGAGCTCGCGGTCTCCGGTCAGCCCTTCCAGATCCACTATGAGAACATCCGCGCACCGTCCAAGCGGCGCAAGCCGCTCCCGCTGGTGGAGGACGCCGTCGACTGTCTCGTCCGGGTGGAGAACGCCGCGCGGCAGGCCGGACTGAAAAAGGAACCGGAGAGGGACTGGAACTGGCCCCAGGTGTGGTGCTTCTTCGACCGTGACGAGCACAAGGACATCGGCCCCGCCTTCGCGCAGGCGCGGAACGCGGGCGTCAACATCGCCTACTCCCACCCCTGTTTCGAGCTGTGGCGGCTGCTCCACTACCAGAACTACACGGGCGGGTTCGGTGGTGTCTGCGGGGACGCGGCGGCGCTGCTGAAGAAGCAGCCCGGGTTCGCGGCAACGTATGGCGGGCGCGGCGGTTCCGTCTCCGCCCAGGAGGCGAAGCGTGTAAAGCCCGACCAGTTCGCGGCAGCTGTCCCTGAACAGAACCGGTTCGAGCAGGCCAAGCGGTACGCGACCAGGCTCGGTGGGAAGCAGCCCGGCCTCGATCCGGAACGCTGGGATCCGCACACCGACGTGCACCGCTTCGTCGAAGACGGGCTCGGAGTCTGCAAGTACTAGATCACTGACCGCACCAGAGCTTGATCGGAAGGGCAGTACGTGGCCAGGTTGACGCTCGCACAGTTGGAACGCCATCTCTGGGCGGCGGCCGACATCCTTCGGGGCAGGATGGATGCGGCGGAGTACAAGGACATTCTCGCCGCTTTGCTGTATCTGAAGCGGGCCAACGACGAGCCTGGGGGCCCGCTCCCGGAGAGAGCCCGCTGGGAGCGGCTTAGCGATTCTGAGTTTGGTAGTCCGGGCGAACAACTCCCCAAGGCACTAGACGCGTTGGGGAACCGCCCAGGTCATGAACAGCTGCGCTACCTGTATGCCCACGTCCACTTCTCCGCCGCGGACGACCGCAGGCTCATCGGCCTCATCGACCACTTCGGCCGGGTCCGGCTGCGCGACGAGGACCTCGCCTACCCCGGCATGCTGGGCGATGCGTACGAGTACCTGCTCCAGCAGTTCGCCGACGCGGCGGGTCGCAAGAGCGGCGAGTTCTTCACCCCGCGTGCCGTCGTCAGGCTGATGGCGGAACTGGCCCAGCCGCAGCCCGGTATGCGGGTCTACGACCCGTGTGTTGGTACGGGCGGCATGCTCGTCGCTGCCGCGAAGTACGTCGAGGATCACGGCGGCGCCCCCCATGATCTGACACTCGCCGGGCAGGACGTGAACGGCAGCGCGTGGTCGAGCGCCGCCGCGAACATGCTGGCGCACGGGGTGGAACATTTCAGGCTGGAGCCGACAGATTGCCTCACCCGGCCCATGGACGCCGACGGCGGCTTCGACCTGGTGCTGAGCAATCCGCCTTTCGCCATGGACTACCGGCTCGACGAGGTACCACGCATCGAGCAGCGGATGCCGTACGGGCGGACGTCCGAGCGGGGCAAGGCCGACCTGATGTTCCTCCAGCACATGCTGGACATGGCACGCGGGCGCAACGGCTCTGTCATTTCCGTCTTGCCGATGGGAGCGCTGTTCCGGGGCGGACAGGAACAGCTGATCCGCAGCCGGCTGCTGGATGCCGACCTGATCGAGGCCGTGATCGGCCTCGCACCAAATCTGTTCCATGGGACCGGCATCCCCACGAGCCTGATCGTGCTCCGAGCGGCCGGACAGCGAGACCCCGAGCGCCGGGGCACCGTCCAGTTCATCAACGCCGACCGTGAATACCAACGGGGCCGAGCACAGAACGTTCTGCTGCCTGAGCACGTGCAGAAGATCGCCGCCACCTTCCACAGCCGCCAGGAGATCCCCGGCTTCTCCCGGATCGTTCCGCGCGAGATCTTGGCCGAGAGCGCTGACAATCTCACCGTCCACCGGTACGTGATGGGTGCGCCTCAGGCCGAACGACAGGACCTTCAGGCCCACCTCAAAGGCGGCATGCCTGTCGACGAGATCACCCCAAAGCTGCCACTGCTAGCCGCATACGGCCTGGAGCCGGGCAATCTCTTTCTGACTCGGGCGGGCAGCCCCGGCTATATGGACTTCCTTCCCCGGGGTGAGCGCCCGGACGCGGCTTCGCTGACGGCGGTGGCCCGCGCGCGAGAGCAGGAGCTTTGGACGGCGTACGAGGAGGGCTGGCAGGCAGCAACTGAACGCATCACGGCCCACCTCTCCCACGACAACGAACCGCGCGATTCCCGCCCCCTCGCATCGCTCCGGGACGAGCTGACGCAGGCCCTACAACAGCCGATGCTCGCCGTCGACCTGCTGGATGCGCACGGGCTTGGCGGTGCGGTCGCCGGATGGTGGCAGGACAGTGAGAGCACGCTCCAGTCCCTCGCAGCGAACGGCTTTGCAGCGGTCGTCGACGGCTGGTGCGACGATGTCGAGGCGTTGCTGAGCCGGACCGATCACCCGCATCGCGGCAGCCGGCCGAATGCCGCCGAGCGTGAGGCCGCCTACCGGCACCCGGTGATTGCGGCACTACGGCCGGACTTTCTCGCAGAGTTGGCCGAGGAGCGGGCTACGCAGGCCGATCTGGACGAACAATACAAGGAGTTGGGGCCAGAGGATCCGGATTCCGACTCGGATGCCACGGCCGAGGAGGAGGCCGTGCGAGAAGAGTTCAAGATGGCACGCCGAATGGTCCGGGCGAGAATCCGGAACCTGGAAGCGGGGTTCTCGGTCGCAGCGGCACGGAGCGAACTGGACGCCGACGGGCTGCGTGCCGTGGTACTGGCCGTTCTCCACAGCGACCTAGCCGGGCGCTTGGAGAAGCAAATAGCCAGAAGTCGGGCCGAGTTGGTGCGCACGTACGAGGACTGGGAGGTGAAGTACGGCCTCTCCTTCCGAGAGGTCGAGGACCGGCTCCCCGGGGCCGCCGAAACCTCACGCGCCCTGCGCCAGACCCCATGGTCGGCGCGCGGCAGCCGCGGGGAGCGGGATGAGCAGGCGGCACTGCTGTTCAACGTCATCGACGCTGAGAAACTCATCGAGGCGGTAGACGCGAAGCTCGAAATCAAGCAGCACTTCGTGCTTCTGTCCGCCCTGGACTCCACGGCTAACCACGATCTGGGCTCGGACCGGCTCTCCCTGGGGGAAGTCCTGCGAAACTCCGCGTACGGCGTGACAGGGCCGCTCAGTACGGACGAGCGCGGGATCCCCGTGGTGGCCCCGCGCAACCTGACCGACGGCGGCCTCGATCTGGCTGACCTCCGGTACGCCACGGAGCGAGGCCACACAACACCTCGGTTGCGCACTGGAGATGTGCTCGTGAGCCGGATTCGCCCCCGCGAAGACCCGTCGCCTCTCAGAGTGGCCGTATGGAGGGGTGAGCTCGCCGAAGCAACCTTCTCGGACACCGTCACACGCCTTGTCCCCGATACGGAACGAATCGTGCCCGACTACCTGGAGGCATGGCTCCAGCACCCCCAGGTGCGCCGATCGCTCCAATCGCTGTCCTGGTCGGCCCATCCCCATCGGGATCTCCTCAACGTGGACATCGACCTGCCAAGCCCGAAGGATCAACTCCGCATGGTCAGCGAGATCGGCAAGCTCGCCGAGGAACGGGCCGACCGTATGATCCAGCTGGCCAAGGTGAGCCTGATCCGGGCGGCGCTCACGGCGGCCCTTTTCGGCAGCGGGGGCTGAGGGCGCGGGCGAGATCTTCGATCAGGCAGGATGGCATCCGGGTCGGCGGGAAGCTGATCAAAGGGGATGCGGGACATGGACATGCTGCCGACCGATGGGCCAACTACGCGCCACCGGGCACACTGCACCACTTCGCGGGCGACCCGCTGCTGCACACCGACTTCGCCCCGGACAACGTCCTGATCACGCGGGGACGGGCTCGACTCGTCGACTGGGCGTGGCCAACGCGGGGAGCGGCGTGGATCGACCCCGATGCCCTGGTCCTGCGCCTAGTGGATGCAGGCCACCCGGTCGAGCAGCTGTAGGCCTACGTCCTGAGCAGCGCAATCAGCGGCTGCGGGTGTACCGGTTGCGTTCCTCGAGCTGGCGGTGCCCAGATCCAGGCCGTGCAGCGGGCAGAAAGCCACCGGTCTGCGAGCTGTCGAGGGTTGCTGTAACAAGATCGGATTGGTGAGTGTAGGTGGGGGTGGGCTGGGGGAGGACGGGAGTGGGCGCCCGAGGAAGGGCGCTGCAGCGGTCCGACCCAGGGCCGCTGCAGAATTTGACCAGGGGGACGAGCATGGCCAGCGGCACCGTGAAGTGGTTCAACTCTGAGAAGGGCTTTGGTTTCATCGCCCAGGACGGAGGCGGACCGGATGTCTTCGCGCACTACTCCAACATCTCGGGCAACGGATACCGCGAGCTGACCGAGGGCGAAGCCGTGACATTCGACATCACGCAGGGCCAGAAGGGGCCGCAGGCGGAGAACATCGTCCGCGGCTGAGTCTCCGGCCCCGCTCATTTTCCTTCCCTCGGCGCCCGCACCGTGCACGGGCGCCGTCGGCATGTCGTGACCACTCGTGCTACGCCAGCGACCTCGAACAGCGAAGGTCGATTCACGCACCAGCGGGCGCAGCCTCGTTGTCAGTGCGCGGTGAACCCTGTACAGGCGATGAAGCTGTTCGAGCCGTCGCCGACCGACCAGACAACGGTGTACGTACCTGCCGGATAGAGAGCAGCAGCGCCGGAAAAGTCTCCCGGCCACGTCACGTCGGCGGAAGTGTCGGAGCGCACGTCTGATCGCGCCAGCCGTGAGGTGCCGTCGGGCATGTACACCCTGGCCAGCACCGGCATTTCGGCTTGCACGGGATCGAAGTTGCCGTACTTGTTGCGCAGAGAGAGTTCCACAGCGTCTCCGGCCCGGACCTCACCCGGGGCAACGTACTGCCATGCCCCGTCGATCTCGGCCTGCTTCTGTGGCCTGCAGTCCATCTGGTCCGGGAGATAGGCGAACGAGGGAGGCTGCGGGGGCGAGGACGGCGTCCGTGCCTCGGCGGAAACCGCTGAGGTTGCGTCGGGGGAGGGGCGAAGCGAGGAGCCGACCGGTTCCCCGCTATGGCTCGGCACCGTCGCGGTCCCGGCGCTGGAGGCCGCAGCCGTCGGCTCACTGCTTGGCGCGCCTTCCGGTCTCTGTTCAGGATGGGAGGCGGATGAGGCAGCGACTGCTCCGCCGATGCCGCCCACGACAAGCGCGGCTGCAACAACAGAGACATACAGCCTCACACGCCGCCGCCCCCGCGGGGCGACAGCCCACCCAGGGTCCTCGTGCGGCAGCTCCCAGTGGAGGCTCACCAGGTCGGCCACAAGAGTCGGCTGCTCCTCAGAACGAGGCACGGCGGCCGTGGCCTGGGCAGTGAGCAGCCTTGCGCAGCCGCGGCTGAGTTCGGCCGCGGTCGGCCGGTCGCCGGGATCCTTGGACAGCGCCTGCTCAACCAGAGGCAGCAGATCGCCGGGCACGCCGAGCAGGTCCGGTTCGGCGGACATGATGCGGAAGGCCACCGCATCGGAGGCGCCCGCGCCGAACGGCAGGCGGCCGGTCGCGGCATTGGCTATCAGGGCGCCCCAGGCGAAGACGTCTCCTTCCGGCCCGACCGCACCGGTGCGGTAGTGCTCGGGGCTGATCCAGCCGGGCGTGCCGGTCAGCACCCCTGTGCGCGTCACGGAGGTGCCGTCCAGGGCGTGAGCGATCCCGAAGTCCAGTACCCGCGGGCCGCGAGACGCGAGGATGACGTTCTGCGGTTTGACATCCCGGTGGACGATGCCTGCGTCATGCACCGCGGCGAGCGCGGCTGCGGTCCCCGCAGCGAGCGCGCACAGCCGCGCCCCGGACAGCGCGCCGCTCGCAGCCAAGAACCGGTCGAGGGTAGGACCAGGAACGAACGCCGTAGCGAGCCACGGAACAGGACTGTCGGTATCGGCATCGAGCACCGGCACCAGGCAGGGGCCCGTCACCTGTCTGGAAAGCCGCACCTCCCGGCGGAACCGGGCCCGGAACTCGTCGTCCGCAGCATGCGCTGGATGCACGACCTTCACAGCGATCCGCACCCCAGAGGTATCGAGCGCGGCATATACCGTCCCCATACCGCCTGCCCCGAGCCGGCCGACGACACGGTAGGGGCCTATACGGCGGGGGTCGCCAGGCTGAGCCGGCTGAAGGCGGCTGGACACAAAAGCTCCTCTAACGTGATCAGCGGCACGAAGCGACCGGGCCGGCGACGCATGCTATCGGGCCCTGGTCTCGCTGCCGTAAGGCTGCCCCTGCTGCCGACGAGGTCGATCCGCCCAGCTCCCGCATCACATCGCCCCGTGCAGCCTGTTGCGCACCATCGGATTGCCCTCTTCTACCAGCTCACCCGTGGGTTTTCTCCTCTTCTATCCTGGTTGTCAGTGCCTGCCCTAGGGGTATGAAGTTCCCCTCCAGGGCCGACCGTTGCGGAAGGAACCCAAGGCGCGAACGAAACCCTCCTCAGCTCATGGCGGGTACGTCTCGCTGCGCTGGCCCCGACGCCATGGACCGTCGATCGCCTACGTTCCCTCCACCTGCGTGATTTGCGCGGCCTTTCGTCCTCGCTCGCCGCCCGGTTCGTCTGCGGGCACTTCGCACACTGCCGCTCCCACCGAGCCGCATCACCGCTCGAACGCGCACCGTAGGTGAACGTGCTGCCAGGACCTGATCAGGAGGAGCCAGCGCCTCATGGCAGCTGCAGTTGGTTGAGCATGCCGCGCGCGAGGACGAGATGGCGGTGCTCGGGCTCGAGGACACGCTGCGCGTCGTCGACGATCTGCGCCAGCTCTTCCCGTGCCTGCTCACTGCGACCCGCGGTCACCAGCCCCTGAGCTCGTTGCAGGCGGGTGTGAATGGCATGAGGGTGGTCGTGCCCGAGGACGCGGCTGCGTTCGGCCACCAGCTGCGTGAATACCGTGGTCGCTTCGCGGGTCCGGCCCGCCCGGGCGGCGAAGTCCGCCTGGGTACTGCGGATGGCGAGCACGTGAGGATCATCCGGCCCCAAAGTTCGCTGGGCGTCCGCCAGAAGCTGCCGCAACTGCCGTTCGGTATCCGCGAGATCGCCGCGCAGGCCGGAGAACCAGATAAGGCTCCGCCGGACAGCGAGCACTTGCGGGTGATCGGGCCCTTCCAGCCGTATTCGGTCATCCAGGAGGACACTCAGCTGCTGGACGGCCGAATGAGTATCCCCTGCTTCCCCGGTGAAATAGGCCTGCTGGTGCCGAGCGGCGAACGTGTCGGTGTGCTCGGGACCCAGAGCCGCGGTGGCCTCGACAACCAGCTCACCAAATGCGGTCGAAGCTGCCTGCGCATCGCCGGCTTCTCCCGTGAAGAACGCCCATTGATGGAAGGAAGCCAGCGTATCGGGGTGACGCGGGCCGAGCTCGGCCCGTCTGCACCGTACGATGCTTTGGAGATCCCTGACCGCCTGCCGCGGCCGACCACAGTCGCCGACCGCTATCGCCAGCAGAAAATCTGCTCCCGCAACACCCCCCGCGCGGGCCCGCTCGAGAGCCGCGGTCGCCCGCGACAGCTGACTTGCCTGCTGGGCGAGAAGCCCCATGTCGTAAGCATCAGCGGGCTCGACACGGGACAGAAGCGCCTCCCACAGATGGTCCGGCACCGCAGGCAGCCTTGGTGCGTTCAGCAGGTAGTCGAAGGCGACATACCCCTGACTGTAGTTCCCGATCAGGAGTCCGCTCGTGGCGTAGGCGGCCTTGCATGCCCACTGCATCGCCTCGGCAAAAGGCTCGGGCTGCAAGTCCGGCCCTCCACGCTCAGCGAGATAGGGCAGATGGAAATCTTGGAGCCACTGCCTGCTCGCCGACCGCCGTAGTCCCGACCGGCGGCAGTCGACGGCTGCCGCGACTATGGCCGCGCCCCGCGGATTGGCTCCCGGTGCCCAGGCGTTCTCCCACGCCGCCAACAACTCCGGCCCTGCTGCGACCACTTCCGCGAGTCCAAACCGGTCGCAGCTGTCCAAAGCCAGCCGGATCCGCGGATCCCCCCGGTGCGCGGCAGCACGCTGCTGTTCGGCCCTGGACCAGTGGCGTTCCAGACGAATCTTCACGGCCATATGCAGCACTTCCCGCTGAACCCGCCAGGCGTCCCGGTCCGACCCTGTCAGCCTGCTCTCCTCCCGGGCGTCGTAGCGGCGGAATTCCTCCGACCGCATCGTCGCCAGTACTACGACACGGCCGGGCCGGCCCTGAAGCAGCTCCGTCAGCGCGGACGCGGTCACCCCGTCGGCACCCAGATAGTTCTCGAGATCGTCCAGCCACAGGAGAGCGCGGCGTCGCCGCCGGGCAATCCCAATGGCATGGGCGAGTGCTGTCCCATCCATGGGACGCACGAACGCATGGCGAGGGAAACGGGACCGCGCAACCTCATACGCCAGACGGGTCTTGCCGGCAGTCGACTCACCGACTATGAGTACGAAACCGCTCTCTTCCACTGCCTGCCGCAGCAAGGGCTCGGCATCGCGTTCCACATAGGGCGGCGCCAACCGGTGATTACGGTGTCCGTCCGCGGGGTGGACACCAGCCAGTTCAGGACGGTCCAACTGGTCAACCCTGGGAACGCTGCCCGACGCATTCCGTAAGAGTGCCGCATCATTCGGGTTGGTGTGCTGCGGCCGCACGCGGTCGGTAACAAGCGTGTAGACGGTCGTGACGGCCGCACCGATGCCGGTGGCCAGCGGACCGGACGTCCACGTGGCTGCGAGAGCCAGGGCGGAGCCGCCGACCCCCACAGCTGTCAGGTACGTCAGCCAGCCCCGAGACCGACCGCCGACGTGCCGAAGATACGCTGACACGCTGCCCCCATTGCGTGACGTGGTCTTCCATTCTCACCACCGCGTCGGCTCTGTCGAGGGGACTGCCGATACACGACCAAAATCGAATCCAACCCAGGGCAGCGGGCCCGGTGGGGCCTACCAGTATGCGACCAAGGCGACCGAAATTCGGAGCGCGGTCAGTGCTTGCCGAGCTGCTCATCCTACCACCGACTGGCCCTTCGTGCACAAGCTCGGCAGGCCGGGACCCGGCGTGTGAGGGGTGCCGCACCCCGCCTTTGGCCTTGCTCCGTCGGCCCGAAGATCACGGCTGGAGCGCCGCCCTGTGCGCACGGCGAAGCGCCCGTCTGTCTGGGCACGGGCGCAACTGCCCTTGGCCCTCGGCGTTTTCTCCCTTTACCGGCTGCAGCAGACGGTGAACTCTCCGGCGGTAACCTGCCGGACGTACTTCTCCGCGCCGGCCAGGAGATAGAGCTGTTCGTCGGTGACCTCACCGGCGGACAAGCCGGGCTGGGCGATGATCGTGTGGAAACGCAGCCGGAGCATACGAGCCTGATCACGGATGGCGAACAGATCCTTGGAAGCGCCGACTTCATAAGGAGAAGCACCGTTGCGCTCGGTGTATCTCTTCGCACGGGAGTGCAGATGCTCTAGCAGCGGCAGGACGTCACCTCGTCTCCATTTGGCGCCGCGCACAGCCTGACCGCACACCTCGTAGAGGTCCTCGACCCGCTTCCCTGCCGTGGCTTTGGAGTACTTGCAGTGCACGAGCGTCACCACGAGATGCCCACCGTCGATCTTGAGTCCGACAAGGTCCGCTGCCTCGCCGCTGCCGTCGTCGTCAATGAGGACATCGAAGGATCCGGTGGCCCGCAGGTGGGCTGACATGTAGAACTGGATGGAGTCGGTGCGACGCTCAGCCCTCTGTGACTCCTTGCGGAAGTCCACCCCCTGCCAGTCCAGTGGTTGGAGCAGGGCCGCATCGAAGGGCCGCCGCTCGTAGCCAGGGTTGATCAACCGACCTGCGGAGTCGATTTGACGGTCGCCTTCCAGGAACAGATCGGGCTTGTGAGTGTTCAGCCACTCCTCGAGCGGTCTCGGCTCGGCCCTCGGTCCACTGCTCATGACGACGACGTCCTCGGCCAGAGGACGGTACACGAGGCCCTTGTCACCGTAGTCCGCCTCATAAGGCACACGCCACGCACTGGTGACCAGCGAGAAGCGGAAAGGCCCGGCGGGCGAGTAGTCGTCGACTTCGAAGTCGACATCGGTCAGGGGGTAGCGCCGGCCGCCGAAATTGACGATGAGGCGGCTCCGTGAGCCGAGGTAGACCTCCCAGGGCCACCCCACTCCGAGCAGCACATAGTCCGGACGCTTCGCCACGTCCTGCGGGATGATGAACCCGTCGAAGACCCTTTCCAGATCGATACCAGCGTCCAGGAGCTTGGTCCCCTGCCTGTCGCACCAGTCCGTCCATGCCTTCAGGCTCGGAGCCGTGGTGGGCGACCAGAACCGCCCAGAGGACGCAGCGCTGATGGTCACACTCTCACCGTCGTCGAAGCCGGATGCGGCGATGTGGGTCTGGCTCTTGTGTTCCTGAGCGCTATCGAACCCCTGGGAAACGTCGCTGCCGACGTGCAAGGAGAACCTGGTGAAGTGATCACGGGCATCCTTCAGCCCCACGTTGGTGGGAGTCAGCCGATCCACCTTGGCCAGCACCCGGTAGGTGCACGCCCCGTCCACCAGCTCGCCGCCCTCGCCCAGCACCGCCTCGGCCAGGTCCTTGTAATTGCCGGACTTCTCCGAACCGTGGATGTACAACAGTCGCCGGTCCTTGTCGAAGTACAGGAGGATCAGCTCGTACACGACCTGTTCCAACGCCTGGGGCGCACCCCAGCGGACCGGGGTGCGGCGCTCTACGACGCACCAGGCGACAGACGTGTCACCGCCGCCCAGGGCGACGGTGTCGTCGAGAACGGTCTCGTTACGGCGGGAGAGGGCCAGTGCATTTTCCGGCGTCCAGTCACCTGAAGGCGCACGGTAGGCGACGGCACTCATCTTCGGCTCCAGGACACTCGCCGCGACTTCCGCGGGCGCGCCCGAGAACGTTGCGTCGAACGCGCTGGTCTCTTCGGCGTCAGACGTGGCTTTATCGGTGATGTCGCGCAGCAGCAGGTTCCAGTCCGCGTCCTCCCGCAGAAGCTGGCGCAGGGGCGAGGCGCTGCTGGGGGACTCCTGGGAGACGAACACAGTGGCATGGCCCAGGCCCGCCGCAGAGCGTGTGAATCGGCCGATGAACTGGATCATCGGGCTCAAGCTCTTCTTCGCCGCATGCAGGGCGGCGATCTTCAGCGCGGGTTCGTCGAACCCCTCGCCGAGCATGTCGACGCAGACGATAATGCGACAGCCGCGGTCCTTGAGTGCTGCCACCGCGGCCTTGCGGCGTGTGACGCCGAGGTTCTGGTGCACAGCCAAGGGAGCGAACTCCGGGGCGAGACGCTGGTAGATCTCTGCGATCTCCTCGGCTTTAGGGATGGTGTCGGCGCGAGCCATCACCAGGTGGTCGTGCCCGGCCGCGAGGTCCTTCCGCAGCTGTTCCACGGCGAGCCGGGCCAGTTCTTCGTCGGTGTCCTGTGATCCGAACACGGCGCGATAGGTGATAGGCGTGTAGTAGCTGTCCCGCTGGGCTTCGCGCAGGGGGAACCGGAAGACGATGCGGCCCGGCAGGCTGCGGCCATCCTCGCGGAACGGTGTGGCGGTGAACAGCAGGACCGGCCGGTCCGAGAACCCCTCGATGACACTGGCCCACGTGACTGCGGGAGCATGGTGAGCCTCGTCGACGATCAGGTGGGAGAACGACGACAACAGCGCCGCCCGCACCGGAGGCATGCAGGCGTTGAGGACGTTCGGGGTCGCCACGATGACGTTGCACGCCTGCGCGAAACGGACGGCCTCTGCTACGTCCTTGAAACTCTGCTCCAGGCGGCCGACGCAAGGACGCAGCGCTGTCGGAGCGACGATCTGTTCCTGCTGCAGGATTCCCAGGGTCTCGAATTTCCTAGCGATCTGATCCCGCAGCGCGGCGCTGGGAACCAGTACCAGGAGGCGTTCGGGCCTGCTGGCCACGAGGAGCGCCAGCATGGTCTCAGTCTTGCCGGTGCCAGTCGGCATGACGACAATGCCCGGCTCGGGCAGACCTGAGGCCCAATGCCCCATGACAGCGTGCAGGGCTCCGATCTGCGGGCGGCGCAGGCTGTGCGGTTCCGTGTGCGGGCGGAAGCCGATGGCGCCCTGATAGGACTCCAGGACTGCGGCCGGCTCCGAGGGTATCCGGCTTCCCTGCCAAGTGACTTCGCTGCTTGTAGCCCCTTCGGGAAGTAGCGCTGTGAGCGGCTCGCCCGTACCAGAGATGCGGGTGGCCGGCCAGGTGCCGAATGCGTTGCTCACCAGCACCGTGCCGTCCGCTTCCGTGACCTGCAGTTGCCCGCCTGGAACCAGCAGCTGCCCCACCTTGTTCTTCCCGATCCTGGATCCTTCGGCCCACACGGGCGGGGTACTCAGTGGCATGGACATTGCTTTCTGTGCGGGTGCCGTCGTCGACGGAAGAAGAAGGGGAAAACACGCCCTGTGGCGGCGATCAGCGTGCTTATCCGGCCGCGCTGTGGCCGTCAACAGCGGTAACCACGCCGCAAAGACCGTGAGGGGACGTTGCCGAAGTCCCAGTACCAGCGCTCCAGCTGCAGGCTGCCGGGAACGGGACCGTCCACACCGGCCACATCGTCGCCGCTGTACTTGTCTCGCAGAGCCACAGCACGTTGTGTCCTGGAAGAGGCAGTCCAAGCAGGTGCTCCAGACGCAGTCGTCACGGCGCTCCGGCAGCGCTTCGTGCAAAGGATCCGCGCGGCTGGTGTCGAGGCGGCCAGGCCCGTCAAGGCCGACAACATCGCCTCGACCCACACTGCCTGACAGCACCCGCAGCCAGCTCGACGCGGACAGCCTGCGATCAGCCGACGGGGATCCCTGCGGGATGGCACCGGCGCGCTTTGCGACCCGACCCACAAGGGCACGCCGCATTCTTGGAGACACTGCGCCCCGGGCCTGCCGGCCGACGTGGCTCGCTACGACCCACCACACTCCCGCCGCGGGCCCGCCACCGCTGAAGAGGCAGCGGAAAATCACCAGCACGCTCAAGAACCCAGGGGCCCACTGCGCCGAACGCTTCGTCTCGCGACCCACGCGAGAACTCGAGGATCTCCTCCTCACTGCCCTTCAGCATCAGCCCAGCCACAGCCGGGTAGTGCTTGCCGACGAAGGTCTTCATCCCCTGCACCTTGAAGACATCCTTGGCGAAGGCGGCACCCGCGACCAGTGCCGCGCCGGTGACCACGTCTCCCTCACCTCCGTCGTCGAGCCGATTGAACAGACGGATCAACACGCTCTCCGCATCAGTGACCGGCAGATCCTGCTCACGCGCCAGTGCATCGGAGAACCTCTCCTGGATCTCGTCGGGAGAGTGATAGGAGAATTCATCCGCATGCCCGTGATGCTCGAAATGCAGAGTGTGGATGCCGCGCTGCAGCTCTGATTCGTGGGCGATCACTGCCTTAGTGGACTCAAAACCCACGAACCGCACCACTACGTCCCGCACCGCCCCTTTGCGGAACTCATCCCCCATCCGGGAGTGGGGAGAGAACAGGTACGGGCATACCTGCGCCGCATACAGGGCGCACACCTCATGCACCGGCGCCTCACCCGAGACAGCCTTAGCCAACGGGCTTTCCTCCTGGAACACCATCTGCCAGCGCAGCTCGTCACCAAACGGCAGACCGCACACAGCGCACCAGTCGAACGTAGCCAGGGCCAGCTTCCGCCGCTCGTTGATCGAACCGAAGTCCACGCCCCGAGCACTCCGCTCCACCGTCGCAATCACCGGATAGCCGCGGCTCTCCACTGCCAGATGTTTCATACGGCGCGGCAGCGCCACCGTGTTCTGCGGTGTATGCCTCATCCCAACCCCCCACTGCATCCGGCATGCTCACACCCCGGACATCAGCCCTCTACAACCGGAAAATCACCATAATGCTCCGTCACCCTCTCAGACAGAGCATTGACCAAGAACCCCGGCCAACTACCCCTGGGACAACAGACCAAGAGATTGCCACTTGGCGGTCAGTGGGGGCTTCAGGTTGCCGACTCATCCGAAGCCGCGGGTCCATACCCTCTGGCTCTTGCTCGCCAGGGCAGTGCCTGGGCACGGATTTGACTGCTCCACGCTCCGAGCACCTCGGTCAGGTCCGCCAGATCGGGTGGGGTGAGGACGATGAGCTTGATGCCGGTGTGCTGGGCGAGTTGTTGCTTGGCCTGGATCTTCGCGAGGTAGTCGTCGCTGGTCAGGCCCGCGTATTCGACGTAGGTGCCGTCGGGCAGTCGCCAGTCGGCGCTGCGGCGGCCGTGCACGTTGAGCTCTGGGTGAGGCGGCCAGACCGGTTCGATCTGGTGCTCGACGCCGTGACGGCTGAGCCAGTCGTCGATGGTGCGCTCGGCTAGGGACCGGCATGGATGGCCGTCCGCGGCGATGCAGTAGGTTCCGCGGGCCGGGCGCCAGGCATCGGAGACGATGCCCGTCGTGCGCAGGACCTCGATCCAGCTGCCGGCACCCAGCAGGCCGCGGAGGGTCGCGGCCGGCGGACACGCGGCCATGGCCCCAACGATGGCGTCTCGCTGTTCGGCCGGAAGGTCGAGAGGAACGGGACACTGGCAGAAATCCTGTGGGGGCGCGGCGCCCATGCTCGTCGAGAGAGCGGTCAGCGCCTGGCGGCCCGCGCGCGGCGTCACAGCACGCCCGTGGCCATTGCGGGCTTAGATGCAGCACTGCTTGCACCAGCGTGCAGGCCCGAACTGGCGGACGATCCACGGATTGAGCTGTCCGGCAGTGAAGACGGCTGTGCACAGGGGACAGGTCTGCGGCGGCGCATCCGGCCAGGACCGCCGGGCACGCGCGGCGTGGAAGGGACCGTACATGGCGGCGTGGTCGTACACGGCGTCCGACCGGTCCCGGTAGGTGTGCCCCTGCCCGATCAGCTTCCGGCGAGCAAGATCATGCAGGCTCTCCGCGAGCGCCGGCAGGCGCGTGAGAAGACGCCGCGGACATACCCAGGGCCACATTGCCCCGTACGTCTCGATCAGGGCATCGACCAGATCATCACCATCCCTGGTCCACACGGCGGCGAACCGTGCCTGATCGGCATCGCTCCATCCGTACGGGTTGAACCCCCCGTACGGATCCGCGTATCTGAACGACCAGTCCCGGTCGCTGCCCCTGTTACCAGATCCGGCATGCATCGAAGATTCCCCTCAGGCGGACCCTGCCGTCGACCCACAGCTCGTCGCAGAGCACGGAGGGACAGCCACGGCAGGGACAGTATCGAAAGGTACCGACACGGCCGGCAATGCGTCTGCCTGGTAAGCAACGACCGCACAGGATGACGCGCAGCGGCGTCAGGGCGGGCTGCGCGATGATGGCAGAGCCTGGTTTGCTGCTGGAGCGGCCGCGCGCCTGGAAACCGAGGCCGCCAACGGCTCTCCCGCCCCGGAAGGCTCCAGCGCTGGGGCGGCTCCATCATCGGCATCCTCAACTCCCCTGTCGTCAGCGGCGCGCTGGGAAGCGTGCTCGCTGCATACACAGGGATGGTGCTTCCAGGCCTGCCTCCTGCCTGATACGCGTCTGGTACCGGAGGTAAGCCGTTGCGGTGGTGGCCACGACGATCCGGGACCAGGGGCCCGTTCAGACTGGACGCAGCACGGCCCGGGCCGCTCACTGTCTTCCAGCCGGGCAACGGGGAAGGGAGAAAATGCCAGGATGTTCCGCATGCCAGCCCCGTAATCTGCCTATATGGCCACCCCTGATCGTGAACTGCTTTCCCGGACCGCCCGGAACGCCGTCCGGGCACTGATGAGCGATCTCGTGGCAGGGGCGATCGGCGAGTACTGGGAGAACGAACACTTCGCAAGGAACCCTGACGCCACTCCCGGCGAGGGCGGCGTCCGCAAACAGCTCTTCGACTCCTATGCCGCCTCTGTGGACTGGACCGACGAAGACCACGTGACCCGGGCCCTGCGGGTGTTCGAGAGCATGCTGCGCCGCCTCGACCGTGACAACCGAAAGTTCAACGGAAACGGACTGCCTGTCGAAACGGTGGCGGACCTGCGAGAGGCGTTCGCACGGGACGGCTGTCGCCTGGGCGACGAACTGCGCCTGCACACGGCACGCGTCGCCCGCCTGACCGTCCACGTCGAAGGCCTGACCGAGGCATCGGGCATCCACGCCGAACTGGAGCGGGTCCGCAGGTTTGGGGCCGACTACCCCGACGACGCCATCGGCGCGGCCAAGCAGCTGATCGAAGCTACCGCCAAACTCGTACTACTCAAGCGGAATCTTCCGGTCGACGAACGCCAGGATCTGCCCGCCCTGATCAAGCAGGCGCAACAGGCACTCCACCTCCACCCCGCGGGGGTTCCGCCGGCACGCAACGCCGGCAGCCCGGACAACGCCGACAGCATCAAGCGGATCCTGGGTGCCCTGACCTCGGCTGCCATCGGCGTTGCGGAACTGCGCAACCGGTACGGAACCGGCCACGGGCGGCTGGCTGCACCCACCGGACTCGGCCCCCGGCATGCCCGTTTCGCTGTCGGCACGGCCGCCACCTGGTGCGAGTTGATGCTCGACACCCTCGCCGACCCCGACGCCCCCTGGCGTAAAGCCTCCGCGACGGCCCCACTCGTGGGCGGCACACTCACGACCTCGACATGAGCTCGCGCGAGCTAGCGCCCCAGACAGGAAGGAGCAGCCCCGTGACACCGAAGGAGCTCACCGTCGTCACCCGCCAGCGCCTTCTCGACCTTCTGGTTGTCGAGAAGGTCTGGTGGTGGGGCGCTCTGGACGAGGTGAGGTTCCTGGAGCGCCTGTACGACCTGGATGCCCTCGAAGGGGATGGCTTCCGGCGCCTGACGGCCCGGGAGGACATCACCCAGCACTGCCTGAACAATGACGACTGGCCACCAGAGTGGGTATTCACCGACGACCGCTTCGGCCTCAACGGCGACTCCCCGCAACCGCTGCTCAGATTCCTTGCCGAGATGCTTCACCCCGTGGTGCGGCGCGACCCGGCTGAGGTCCAGCGTTTGGCCGGGAAGCTCAACGACCTCCTCGCGGCCGACGGCTTCGAGCTCTACCCGGCCGAGTACATCAGCGGGCTGCCGGTCTACGCAGGCGGATCCCGCGCGACTTTCCATGGCGCCCGGCCGGACTGGAAGTTCGAATCACGACCGCTCCTGACCGACCCCCGCGTACTCCACGAACATCAGGAGCGCATCAGGGCTGGCCTGGAACGCGACCCAGCCGCGGCGATCGCCTCGTGCAAAGAGCTCGTCGAAAGCCTGTGCAAAATCATCTTGGAACAGCAAGGCATCGAGTTCCCGCCCGGAGAAGACCTGCCACCCCTGTTCAAGCGCGTCACGACACTGCTGGGCCTGAACGCCGATGCCGTGGCCGACCACGTCAAGGCCAGCGCCACGGTGGTCAAGATCCTGCGCACACTCACCACGACGGTGCAGGGCCTGGCCGAGCTGCGCAACCAGCTCGGACTCGGCCACGGGCGAACCGCCCCCAGTCCAGCACTGACTCGCCATGCTCGGCTGGCGCTGAACAGCACTGTGACCGTGACGGAGTTCGTGCTCGACACCTGGCAAGACCGCATCGATCGAGGGAAACTCCCACCTCGTCAATAGCCCCGCGCCCAGTGACGTCCGAGGGCGGTGAGCTTGGCTCGCCTGCTCATGCTGTTCGACGGGGATCGTCGCCACTCCCGGTACCGTGAGGCGGGGATGCGCGCGGGGCAGCAGGTCCGGCCCGGCTCCGCCCCACTACTTGAGTCCGTGGGCGGCGGCGATGTGGGGCCGTTGGGCGAGTAGGGTTTCGAGGCGGCTTTCGGGCCACAGGTCGATGTAGGGCGCTGTGCCCTCGGCGTTGTGGCGCTCTACCCAGCTCACGGCGTCGGCGGTGAACCGGCCGCTGGTGGCGATCACGATTCCGCGTACGAGAGGCGGACTCCACAGCTTTCCCGCCGTGGCCGTCTCGACCACCGCGGCAGCGTTCACCGACCGGCTGCGCCAGTGCTTCGCCTGGACGATGACCCGCTCGGTGCGCACACCGCCGGACCCGTCCCGAAGGACTCGGTCCAAGGAGAGATCGCGGCCGCGGTCGGGGGCGCGGGTCTGCATGAGCCATTGGACGTTCTCGTGCTCGGGGATGCTGCGCAGGAGGTCGTAAAGGAGTCGCTCGAACCCGTCGTCGTCCAGCCGCTCCCAGGGCAGTGCGAGGGTGGCGGAGCCGGTGAGGTGGCCGGAAGCGGCTTGCCCGAGGTCGATGTCCGGGACGGGCAGGGGGTCACTGTCGCCCAGAAAGTTGGCTGTGAAGTCGGCGCGCACGTCGGGCCAGTCGAATTCGACGATGTCATGCCAGTCGTGTCCCTGGCCGAACCGCATGTGCCGGTGCAGGTCCCACCAGCGGCTGGTGTCGTTGGCGGCATCGCCCAGGGCATCGCCCAGGAGCCTTGCCATCTCCCCGATGGCCGCCTCTATCTGCTCGGTCTGGTCGTTCTGCAGTTTCTCAAGGGAGTCCCGCGCCACGCCTTTCAGGGCGACAGGGAGCGAGGTGTCGACGGTCGAGATGAGTTGCTCCAGCCGGCCTCGGGCGGCGCGTCGGCGGGCACGGTCGAGGCGGTATCGGTACGCGGCGATGTCCGCACCCGGCTTCTCGCCAGCGGCATGTACGGCGTTGGGCAGCTCGTCAATTTCTAGGTAGTCGATGAAGGACTGTCCCATTGCGGCGATGTCTGGAAGAGGGTCGGTGATGGTCCAGCCGTCGATTGGCGGAAGGCCCGGAAGGAGGTCCGCCCAGGCCATTGCGAGTTTGTCGTAGGCAGGATGTGAACCGCGTTGTGGGCCGTCTGGGATGAACGGCCTTGCGCGCTCCCATACGCTCTCCATTTTGCTCAGGTTTGCCGCCGTTCGGTCCATGGTGCGTAGGAGTTCTTCCAGGTCCATGTGTACAGACTCGCACTCCGCGATAGGGCTTGTGGGGGTTTGCGCTATCAGAGACACGTGCAGGTCGGCTGAGGCCTCGCGGGGCAGTCGTCGCCTTGTGGCGGAGGTGATCAGGCGGGGGAGGCGACTTCGCACGGCAGCCGTGTGGCGGCTTCACGTACTCGAGGGTCGGGCTATGACCCGGCCGCATCCGGGGGCGGATGCGGCATCGCGGGCCCCCGGGGGCCACTCTCGTCTCCCGATCTGTCAACTCGGCTGCGCGCAGGCGGCCCGGGTGTTAGTCGTTGCTGGACACATCGCGAGAGCTAGGGAGTGTCTTCAAAGGGTGCTGATGAGGGATCATGTCGGGCATGGTGCGTCGACATGAGCTCTCGGATGCCGAGTGGGAGGTGCTGTCCGGTCTCCTGCCGAAAGCGGTGACGGGACGGCCGCGGCAGGATGACCGGTTGGTACTGAACGGGATCGTCTGGAAGCTCCGGACCGGTTCGGCCTGGCGGGACGTGCCTGAGCGGTATGGGTCCTGGCAGACGCTGTACACACGTTTTCGCAGGTGGGCCCTGGATGGCACCTTCACGCGGATGCTCCGGGCAGTGCAGACACAGAAGGACGCGAGCGGGGACATCGACTGGCTGGTGTCGGTCGACTCCACGATTACGCGAGCTCACCAGCACGCCGCCGGCGCCCGCAAAGGGGGGCGGACGGAGAGGACGAATTACATGATCACGCCCTCGGACGATCCCGTGGCGGACTGACCACGAAGGTCCATCTCGCCTGCGACGGCAAAGGCCGGCCCCTCGGATTCGTCGTCACCGGCGGCAATGTCAACGACTGCACCCGCTTCGAGCAGGTCATGGACGCCATCCGCATCCCGCACGCCGGTCCCGGCCGCCCACGCACCCGGCCCGACCACGTGCTCGGCGACAAGGGCTACAGCTCCCGCAAGTTCCGCGCCTACCTGCGCAGACGCGGCATACCCCACACCATCCCGGAGCGCTCGGACCAGAAGGCCAACCGCCGCAACCGAGGCCGTCACGGCGGCAGACCACCAGCGTTCAACAAGCAGCTCTACAGACACCGCAACGTCGTCGAGCGATGCTTCAACCGGCTGAAGCAATACCGCGCGATCGCCACCCGCTACGACAAAACCCGTGAATCCTACGAGGCGGCGGTCACCATCGCCTCACTTCTTCTCTGGATCCGACCCCTTTGAAGACACTCCCTAGGGCAACAGCATGATCATTTTGGACACATGCGTCATACGGGGCATGCGCCTCGACGGCAGCGACGTGGAGGTCCTCCGCGCCATCGTGGCGACGGGGACGGAGCGTGTCAGTGCCCCCTCCATGGCCGTGGAGGAGCTCGCGGCGCAGAAGGCCCTTGACTACATCGAGGCGTACCGCGTCGCGGCCCGCGCGCTGCGGCAGCTCGGGCACAGGAGCCACCGGACAGAGCCGAAGCTCGAGGAGCCGGACGAGGAGGGCGTGCGGCAGATGTGGCGGAAGAAGTACGACTTCTTGCAGGTGCTCCCGACGAGCGGCGACGCGGCCCTCCAAGGCCTCTACCGGGAGGCCAACGTCCTTCCGCCTGCCGGCACGAAGGGTGACGGCGACAAGAAGGTGAAGGTTGGCGCACGGGACGTCGCGATCTGGCTCACGGCCGTGGAGTACGCCCAAAATCACCCCGACGAGACGGTCTACTTCGTCAGCGAGAACCACAAGGACTTCACGAAGGGCGGTACCAGTTATCCGGCACCGATGGACAGCGACGTCGAGGGACTTGGCGACCGCTTCGTTCACCTGACGAACCTTGGCGAGCTACTGGAGACCGTCGCCCCGAAGCAGCACGTCGATACGGAGTACGCGTACGCTCTGCTCAGGTTTCACACGGACTACGTCGCCCGTCGAGCCCGTAAGACCTGGCGGAACAAGATCACCCCCTTCGAGGTCCGCACCCGCGACGGCGAAGCGATGGCGGCCCGTTAGTGGGCGTTCCCCGACGACGTCCGCGTGCAGCTCCTCGACGTACGGGACAGCGAGGCCTACAAGCTCGGCACCCATAGCTGGATCGTGACGACCGCCCGCTGGGAGTTCGTCGGCCTGGTCATGACCACGTCGTCGCTACAGCACGGCGCATGCGTGTGGGAGACGCGCATTCTGTTCCCGGTAGTGGAAGGGGATGAGCCCACGCCGAGGATTATGACGGCCACGCCGGCAGCGCCCGTCGAGGATGCTTCGGCCGTCGACTGGCCTCCGCTCCTGAATACCTGGGAGTACATCCGGCGCGTCCAGGAGGTCGCCGAAGCGGAGGGCCGCAAGCCGACATGGGTCGAGCTGCTGACGTCGATGCTGCTCACATTCCCGCGACTGCAGCAGGGCACCGAAGTGGACATGTTGCAGTACCCGTTGCAGTCCAAACAGTTCCAGCAGCTGGCTCCTGGCGCGACCGAGGATGAGCCGCTCGACGACGAGTGAGACGACGCCCGGACGCGCCGGGGGCAAAAGGTGACCTCGATTGGCAAATTAGCCTCGCCGTTTCGCTTGGGTACGGCGGCTGTTGGGGCGGAAACGCGAAAGTGCCTTCCTGACCTGGGACGATGAACCTTGCTGAGGGGTTCTGTCGGTCCAGGCGGAGGGCACTTTCTACGTGCAGGCTATCGGGTTGCGTCCCAAGATCCAGGTCAGTGCAGATGGTTCGGGGGTGGTCGGTCATGCCGGGGCACGGTTACCGGCTGATCTCGCTGATGCCACCGGGCTGACCGCCGCATATTCCACAGAGGATCAGGAGTAACTGATCGTTTCAGAATGAGGTTCGGAGTCGTCTCAAGCAGATGATGCTGCAGGCGAGTTGGAGCAGTCCGAGGTGGAGGTCGGCGCGTATCTCGTAGCGGGTGCGGAGGCGTTTGAACTGGTGGAGCCAGGCGAAGGTGCGCTCGACGACCCATCGGGTCTTGCCCAGGCCGGAGCCGTGCGGGACACCGCGGCGGGCGATCTTGGGTGTGATCCCCCGAGCGCGGACGAGGCGCCGGTACTTGTCGTAGTCGTAGCCGCGGTCGGCGAAGAGCCGCCGAGGCCGGTGGCGGGGCCGGCCGCGCAGGCCACGGATGCGGGGTATGGCGTCCAGCAGTGGCATGAGCTGGGTGACGTCGTGGCGGTTTCCACTGGTCAAAGAGACGGCGAGCGGGGTGCCGTGTCGGTCGACGATCAGGTGGTGTTTGCTTCCGGGCCGGGCCCGGTCGACCGGCGAAGGTCCGGTGTGAGCCCCCCTTTGAGGGCTCTGACGTGCGAGCCGTCGATTGCGGCGTCGTCCATGTCCAGCAAGCCGGTAGCCCGCAGTTCGGCCAGCAGCACCTCGTGCAGCCGGGGCCAGACACCGGCCTCGGTCCAGTCCCGCAGACGCCGCCAGGCCGTCACCCCGCTGCAGCCGACCTGTTCCGCAGGGACATCCCGCCAGCTCACGCTCTTGCACAGCACATAGACGATGCCCCGCAGAGCAGCACGGTCATCCGCCGGCAACCGCCCGGGATACCGATACCGCCGAGGCGCACGGGCCGGCAACAGCGGCGCCACACGTTCCCACAAGTCATCAGGCACAAGATCAACAGGCACTCACCAGATCCTGCCGAAACAACACCCAACTGCCAAGCCCCACACCAAACTTCATTCTGAAACGATCAGTAAGGAACTGACAAGACCGGGGTGCCCGCGATTTTGACGGGCACCCCGGTGTCTCTTCTCCCCGCTCTCCTCTATAGCAACAGTCACCGAGTCCGTCCACGACCAGACCACCCGCGACTCAGGCCGGTCCGACCAGGGCTACGAGTGTGACGCGGTAGGCCGCCTGACTATGGTCATGGACACCGCGGACACCATCTGCACCCGTCACGCGTACAGCTTCGACGCTCGTACCATCCGGAAATCCTTGAGCACTGCGACGGGCGGACCGGATGAGGACTGCCCGTCCTCGGACGGGATAGCGGTCACCACCTCCTACGACCCGGCCGCTCGCTGATGGTCTGCGGAGGAGTGTCAGTTGAACGTCGTCGTCTGAGCGTCAGTGGCGCAGGCGCAGCGATCTGGTCGTTGACACAGACGGGCGGTGCTCACTCGTTGCTGGCATGAGTGACGAAGGGCCATGTCATTCTCACGCCGACAACCACCTTGCCGCGCGGGAATCGCCGGCCCTCATCGAGACACTTCCGCGAGAGAACTGGACGCCGAAGCGCTTGTGGGGACCTTGCCTGAGTCCGCGTGGTCCAAGAGCAGCTACGGCAGCGGAGCCCGGCGGCGAATGCGTCGAGATCGCAGCTGGCCCCGGTACCGTCCACGTTCGCGACTCGAAGGACACGGCAGGGCCGGTCCTGTCCATCGCCTCCGGCGGCTGGGTCCTTCATGGGCTTTGCCGCGCAGGGCTGACCGCGTACCGACCACTCGCCCCGCCACCGAGACATTCCAGCGGCGCGTTTCCGAAACGATCACGGAGTGCCGCGATCCGTCACCGGGGACGTGTCGCTGCGCCGTCCGCCCGCCGGCGGATCGACCAGCGCATACCTCAGGTACTGCTGAGCGGCCACCTCGACCACCTGGGGAAGGATCTGGCCGAACGCCTCCATGCTAGGCACTCCCCTGGCCGCAGCGCGGGCGAAGGCCCGTCCCTGCCGCATCTTGGTCGGCATCGTCTGTTCGAGCGTCTCGGTCAGTTCGGCCTCGGCTGCTCTGCTCTGGCCATCGTCCCGGTTCCAGGGCACGACCACCGTCGCCCAGGGCTGGTTCTCCGCGTCGAAGGCTGCGAGCCTGCGCCTGCGGTCCTCGTCCTGAAGGGCCCAGCGGTCAATGAGCAGGATCTCCGGGGTGTCGGGCAGCCGCCTTCCTCCCGGACGTCCGGACTCCACGTCGAACGAGGTGATGACAGCCTGGTAGTTGAGGGAACGCACCAGATCTTCGGTGACATGGGCCAGAGGTCGGGCAGAGGCCGGGTAGTAGGGATTCCAGTCCTGCGCACTGTCGCCGTAGCACTCCGGGTTGCGTCCCTCGGGCAGGTTGCGGCGAGTGGGGGCGACCACGGTGATCTGGATGGGCCGGCGGTCGCCCGCCCCACGGCTCGGTGCCCCGAAGGCACTGGGGACGAGGCGGTAGTCGAGTGGTCTGCCGGGGTCCAGCCGCACGGTGTCGGCGACGCTGACAATGCGTTTCGCCAGTTCGTACACCGCTCGTTCGTACTCCTCGGCGAAGACCCTGAGCTTGATCAGCCCGTAGAGCCCGTCGCTGACGTAGCGTTCCCCGAAGTAGCGGTGATTGAACTGCAACCGCTCGGCCGGGTCCGGAAGTTGGCTGGGAGGCACCGGCACCCAGAGCGCGGGGACGATCGCCTCCGCAGGCTGATTCGAACGAGCGCGGTGATGGATGGCCCGCTGTTCGAAGGCGTACCACTCCTTGCCGCACAACTCGCTGGCGAAGTAGCGCGGCGAGAACAGAGGCACGAAGACCCGGCAGCTGGCCAGCACGTCGGCCAGCCCTTCCGACCATCCCTCGCCGGAGCGTACCTCTCGGTCCATGAAGCCGGCCGGTACGCCTGCGGGCAGGTCGACCATGGCCGTCACATGACCGCACAGATCCTGGAATAACCGCTCGACCCACATGTCCGAGTCCGTTTCACCGCCGTACCCCGGGGTGTGTGCGTAGCTCAGGAAGAAGTATGGGGACGCCGTGTGGTCGGTCCTCCGTCCGCGCGGGGGCGGCGCGGAGGGGGCGAAGCCCCCCGGCTCCTCGGCCGCCGCAGCGCCGGGATCGGGTTCCGGTTTCACCGGGGACTCGGCAGTGACCGTGTGGTCGGCCGGCACGGGCGTCTCGACGGGGACGCCCAATGCCGGCAGGACAGCGGCCGACACCTCACCGAAGGGTTCGGGGTCCACCGGAACGCCGGCTGCTCCGGATCGGGACACGGCGGCCGGGAATCGCGTGAGCGAGGCTGAGTTGTTCTCGATGAACCGGTCCACGGCGCTGCGCAGAAGCCGGGCGTCCCGGGCGCCGAGCCTGGGAATGAGCTGCTCGCGCGTACCATCCCGGAACCGCAGTACGGGATGGCCGCCCGCCTGGGCGGCCTCGGTGACGGTGACGAGGCCGCCGACGACGAACTCGGCCAGGTCGGGGGGCGTTGCCTCCGGGACCAGGCCCTGCTGAACGACCCGGAGCATGTCGACGCTCACCTGCGGGTACAGCGAGCACAGCACGGCCAAGCGGACCGCGGCCGGAGATGCGCGGTACAGATAGGCATCCGTCAGGGACCGGCCGCTGCGCGGGCCGTCCTCGTCCTGTTCCACCAACTGGTCGACGAGACCCGGCGCGGGCAGGAGTAGGGCTTCGCAGCCCACGGGATCCGAGAGCATGAGGGTGCGAGCCCATCTGCCGACCGCGTGGGGTGACAGGGAGTTCACGGGGACCGGCAGCCAGTCGCGGTCGGTGGTCCCGGGAAACGCCTGGTTCATCAGGAGTGTGGTGACGAACCGCAGCTGAGCGTTGTTCACGCCGGGCGTCCCGGGCGAGAGCACGCGGACGGCCGGCAGGCTCATGCCCGCCTGCCGCCAGATCTTCGACGGCAACGGGTTGAGAAGGACGGTGGGCATGGCGGCAGCCCACGTACGGAGCTGGTTCCACTGCGAGCCGTCGCGCCACGCGGCCGACGCCCAGTCGGAGAGGACGAGCATGAGCCGTCGCGGCTGGGCGGATCCCCCGCCGCCCTCCACGACGCGCTGTCCCAGGGGGCCGTGCAGGGTCGGTGTGTTCTCCAGGAACCCGTCCGCGTAGAGCTCGCGGACCCGCAGGGTGCGGAACACACCGGTGCGGGCCAGGAGGCGCACCAGTTCGGCAGCCGTGCCGGCCCACACCGCCATGGTGGGTGACCGGTCGATGACCACGGTCGCGTCGAACCAACGCTCCGGTTCGTCGGAGAACACCGGGGTGAGTTCGCCGACGCGCACATAGGCGGCCACCGTCGCCGGGATGTCCAGTCGCTGCCTGCGGCCTCGCGGCCATGGTCGCTTCAGCGGTTTCAGTGCCCGCGCCAGCTCCCGTCCGCGCGGCAGTGTGCTGTTCCGGGGCAGCGACACCTCGACCGTTCCTGGGCCGGGCGTACCGTCCTCCCAGGGTGTGTGCAGCGGGCTCCGCCGTGCGGCCTCGTCCGTCTCCGCCGGCTGCCCGGCGGTCGACGCCCGGACGTCCGGGGCCTCCTGGCTCCTGGCGTCGTAGGTCTTCGTACCGTCGCCCAGTGAAGGGCTGTCGTCCTGAGCAGCGAGCCAGAGGACCTCGGCGATCGACACCGCGTCGAGATCTCTGTCCAGACCGAGCAGTGAGTCGACGACCGCACCCAGCCCGTCGGCCCGGTCAGGCACCGGACAGGTTCTTCATCAGCATTCCGATGAGTCCGCTGCGCTCCGATGCCTCCATCTTCGCCGGTCCGTCCAGCAGATGGAGGGTGCTGAGCAGTTGATCGATCGCGACTCGTTCGCCGTCGCCCACCCGGCGTACGAAGTCGTCGACGAGATCGGCGAGCGGACCCGATTCGGGCACGTCGAGCTGCAGGTGCCTGCGCACGACTTCCCGGACGAGCTCCGGTGTGGGGCGAGGCATCGTGTAGCGCAAGCACCGCCGCAGGAACGGTGCGGGCAGCTCCTGCTCCCCGTTGCTCGTCATCACGATGAAGGGGAATTCGGTGCACTGCACATGGCCGCCGTGTACGGGGTGCTTGGCATCCTCACCGGACATGCGCAGGTAGGCGAGCTCCTGCCCTTCACGGCGCAGTTCCTCGATGCGGAACTCGCCGCGTTCCAGTACGTCGAGCAGGTCCCCTGGAAGATCCAGATCGGCTTTGTCGATCTCGTCGATGAGGAGCGCACGCGGCCGGTCCGACGGCAGCAGCGCCGTTCCCAGTGGTCCCAGGGTCATGAACGCCGCGATGTCATCGGTGCCGGCGTCCCGCTCACCGGCGCGCGTCCTCTCCTGCTGCAGCCGGTGGGCGTGGATGCGCCCGAGAGCGTCGTAGTGGTACAGCGCGTCCCCGAGCGTGCTGCGCGAGGTCACATGCCAGCGCAGTACGGGCCCCAGCGCGAGCTCCGCCGCGACCTGTTCGATCACGGTGGACTTGCCCGTGCCCGGACTGCCCGTGATCAGCAGGGGCCGGCGCAGGGCGAGGGCGGCGTTGACCGCGGCGACGAGTCCTTCCGGCGGTTCGAACAGTCCGGCGGACGACACACGCGGGAAGGTCCTCCACGGCGGCGGATCGGGCAGACGAGTGTCCTGCCTCACCTCTCCGTCGCCTCGGTAGTACGGATTCCACGTCATGAGGCTTCCTTGATCGTGTTCTGGACAGGGGGAACGGTGGTCCTCACGAGCCGGCAGAACCTCAGCCACTCGCGGTCGTCCCAGACCGCGCGGAGATCTGCGAAGTGACCGGCGTACTCGCCGCGCCATCGCCGCTGGTAGGCGTGGCCGAGCCCTTCCGGCATGGTCAGCCACTGCGGTTCCAGACAGCTGTGCCGGTCGGTGGGGAATCCCTCCGACCCCTGGGGCCACAGCAGCACCGGGGTGTAGGAGAGGAGGATCTCCATCAGCTGGTCGTCGAGTCCGGTGTGATGCATCAGGCCGATGCCCCGTCGGTAGAGGCCGTCCCGCAACCTGCCCTGCAACGGCGGCCGGTCGGCCGTGTCGGAGACGTCCAGCCAGTCGACAGGCACTCCGGTGCAGACGGCGATCTCCTCCCACCGGTCGTTCACCGCGCCCTGGATCCGTCTCAGAAGGGGATCGGGGGCGAGCCGACGGCTCCAGTGCAACACGACGTCGTACTGCACCCCGAAGCGCAGGCCCTCGCCGGCCTCCTCCGGACGCCACTCCAGCAGTACACCGCTCGGCACGGCGACATCGAGCCATCTCAGACGCCGCCCGAGCGCCTCCGCATGGTCCTCCGCCCAGACGGCGGCTGCCTCGATCGCGGCCTCCGCACCTGCTTGGTCCACCGTGGGGCAGCTGAAGTCGTGCCGTTCGAGCAGTTCCCCGTCCTGGAGTAGCCACGCGCTCACGGCTTCCGGCCAGCTGCCGGTCAGCGAGGAGTCGAGGCTGACGGCAAGCCTCAGCTGCTGGTCCTCCCGGTCGGCGAGGACCTTGGTCACGGCGTCATTGAGTTCCTGCTGGGCGTCCACCGACCGCGCCCATGCGTGCAGTTCCGGGGAGGCCAGGTCCTTGCCCGAGGCGAGGGCGAGGCGCACCACGAACTCGGCGACCGACGGTTTGCCGTTGCTCCGGGTCACCGCGTGGTCGAAGGCCAGCTGGTCCAAGATCGCAATGTCGGTGAACTCGGGTACCGGAGAGGCCAGGGAGCGGTGTTCCGACGCCAGCAGGGCGCGCAGGGCCTGGCGCAGACGGGCCGTCGTCAGATCGCTGCCGAGCCAGTCGCGGAGGAACCCGACGGTCCGTAGCGCGGTGAGCATGAAGTGCACGACCTCCTTGGCCCGGTCACGGGCCGGGGACGGGAGGAGACCTTTGAGTACCTCCAGGCTGTCAAGCGCGGACTTCACGTCGTACGGCACGCGCAGGGAGGGTACGTCGGCGGCGAGTGCGCCGAACGCCTCGGTGAGGTCTTCGCGCGCCAGCCGTCCGAGAAGCCCGCCGGGGTCGGTACCGTGGCCCCGCATGTTGCGGGTGACCCAGATGGGCTCCGTCGCGAAGGGGTCGCCGTCGTGCTGGGAGACCGTCACGTCCTGTCCGACGACGGAGCCGCGCAGCGCCCGCTGCACGTCGTCCACCCCCAGCAGGGGGCCCGCTCCGGGCACGCCCTCCCTGATCAGGCTGGCGAGCGCCCTGGAGAACGAGAGGTCGACCGCCGGCTGGGTGAGCGACGCGGACATGAGTACGGCGAGTCGGCTGCGCCCGTTGCCGACGCCGCCCGTGAGGTCCTGACCCGGGGGTATCGCACCGGCCGCGTGGCAGGTGTCGATGATGCCGAGCACGCTGGGGATGTCGGGCTTATTCGCGGCGGCTGCGAGGAGTTCGCCCACGTTGACCGCCCGTTCGGTCGCGTCCTCGGTGGAGTCGGCGCCCATCAGGTACAGGGTGTGCGTGCTTCCGGGCACGAATCCGTGCCCCAGCAGGGCGAGGACGAGTGACGCCCGCCGGTCCTCGGCATAGTGGATCGCCTCGCCGATCAGCGTCCGGATCCAGTTGCTCGTCAGCCGCTCGTCGACGATCAGGGAGCGTCCGCCGGGGAGACCCGGAGCGCAGTCGCCCATGTCCGGGTGGGCCAGCGCGGCATGCAGCGCGGAGGCCGCCTCCCTGAGGCGGGTGAGGTGCTGCATCGATGCGCACTGAGGTGCCACGACGAGAAGGTGGCGTCGGGGCCCCTCACTCATGAGGCGGACCTGGCCTCTGCGGACATGAGGGCTTCCGCGACGGGACCTGCGACGGCAGCCTGGGCCAGGTACTTCCCGGCGGAGTGGACCCAGATTCCGTCTGAGTCGATCCGACTGCTGCGGGGAAGCACCCCGGCCGTGTTGGCCAGCACATCGCGTTCGAGTAGGGGGCGGACGGCGATGATGTCGTCCTTGTCCCAGAAGTTCAGCCATCGTTCGACGCGCTCGGGTGTGCGCGGCGGCTGCGGCAGGAGCCTGGGCCGGACGACCGTGCGCATCGAGAGCGGTGATCCGAGGGTGACGAGGAGGGGGGTGACCGCCCGATGCTCGTGCAGTGCCTCCAGTGCGACGACGGTCCCCAGTGAGTGCGCGACCACGACCGCGGGGGCGTCCCCGAGCGCCTCGTGCAGACGGTTCCGTACGCGGCTGTCGAGGGTCAGCCCCGACGCGTCCTTCTCCCCGCGCGCCAGGTAGCGGGCCACCTGGGCGAGGTCCCTGACCATCAGCTTGGGTGTCGCCCAGCGCGCGACACCGCTCCACGGCTTGAGCGCCATCAGGGTGGTCGCCACGTTCAGCGCCCTGCGCAGTACCGACAGGCTTCCCTGGGCCTGGCCGGACGTGTCGGCTTCGGCGCGCGCGTGGGCCAGGATTCGCTCCCGGTCCTGCCAGGCGCCGTCGTGGGGCGCCTCGGTGGCGGAGTGCTCGGACGTGAGAGCGGCCACCAGCTCGACGAGGAGATCTTCGAGGATCTCGCTCGCCTCGCCCTCGGCCGTCGTCCCGCCGCCGCCCTGGGCCTCGGGGAGCGAGAAGAGGTCGGCGTAAGAGGCGAAGGCGCAACGGCTCGCATCTGCAGTGGTCAGCCGCTCGGCGAGTGTCGTGTGGCCGGCCGCTCGCATCCCGTCTGCCAAGGCACCCGTCCACGTGGCCAGTTCACGTCCGGTATCCCGAAGTCCGCCTATCCCGTGTACGAACACCAACCGCAGCACCATGCAGACCTCCCCCGTGCGTCGTTCGCCCTGAGGCTACCAACCGGCAGGCCGGCAGGTCAGCGGAAGCGAAGGTCCGGGCCCGGTAGGGGAAGTTGCCGCCTCGACGGGCCGGGCGACCGGCCGCCAGCCAGTGAGGACCACCGTGCGCTGGGCCGAGAAGTCTCCCCACTTCCCGTCGGGGAGGCCTGGAACGCAGGACTCCCGCGAGCTCCCTGTGGCCTCGTTATGGGGCGGAGCGGCAGCAATGTGATGCCACCTGGGGCGGAATCTGACCTGACTGGAAAAAGCGGGAAGGACCGCCCAATCTGGTCTCGTGCCAGGGCGGCGTCTCTCGATGGTCCAGCTGTGTTCACCGACGGCCGGAAGGACGACCAGGCCCCAGACCGGGCCGTTGTCGATGTGTAGCACTGCCCCCCATAGCGTTCCCCAGGCAGCAGCCCGTGTGCCATACGTACGTGCAGTTCGGCGGGGCGGGAGAGAAGCGGACGGTCCCGCGTACCGGCACGCCGCGTAGCGGCGAGCGCGAGGGGCCACGGGCGGTCGATTCAGGTAGGACAAGAGACATAGGGTGCTCTCCCGCTCCAGGCGAAAGAGCGCACTCGGCTAACACGCCGCTGGGCATCTCGATCGAGAAACGAGGCAGGGGACCGTCATTTTCCACAACCGTGCGGGGCGTAGCCCCGCACTTCCAGGCTCGGCCCATCACAACCCTGACCGATCAGCCTTTCAAGCCGTCAGGCCAGCGCAAGCACTGATTCCCACACCTGCTGTGGCAAAGAGGCCCACCCGATTCCCCGATAGGGGAGGACACCAAATCAAATCTCTGCCTAACGAATCCGTATGACATCAGCGGCGCCGACAGGCGCCGACACACCCCCCACCTCCCCTGGCGGGGAGGGGAGCAAACTCAACTCACAGTCATGCCGCCAGGCATGACGCCTTACCACCTTTCGGCCGTCAGGCCAGAGTTGGGCCGTCAGGCCCAAACGCAACACATCGTTTGCCCCGTCAGGGGCAAACCTGACACTCACCCAACCCTCAGTCATGCCGCCAGGCATGACGTCCCGTCACCTTCCCGCCGTCAGGCGGGAGTTGGGCCCTGGCCCGCGCCGGCCAGGACGACGGGCTGGCCGCGCATGTCGTGCACTACCGCTGCCGCGGCTGGAACGCCACGGACGCGCAGC
>NZ_JBEXID010000059.1:0-43625 GCF_040608395.1 Streptomyces sp. NPDC005181 | reverse complement strand
CATTTTCAGCCCGTGCCGCTAGCCGCAACGCGCTGACCAGCATCGATCCCCGACCTGACCCACCGAAACCCCGCCGAACTGTGGAAGCCGGGTCCGAAGACCTGTGCGCCCCCGAAACAGAAGTCCCCGAACTTGCCCTCGGTGAGCGGGCCTTCGAGATTGTGCTCGCACGACGGGTGGAGAAGGGTGAGGCATCGGGCGAGTGGTTCAGCCGGCACGGCTCCACCCCCATTACAGAGATGCCCGACCGTTGGTCCGACGCCTACAAGGCCATCGTCCAGAAGCGCATCGATGTCATTGAGTCGTCCCGGGCCATCGGCATGGTGGAGCGTCCCGAGTACAAGCGTCGCTGGGCAACAGATGGTTGGGACGTCCTCCAGGAGCGTGCCCTCAAGTCCTGGCTGCTCGACCGCATAGAGAATCGCGACCTCTGGTTCCAGGATGAGCAGCCCACACTGCTCACGCGCGCTCAGCTCACCTCCGCTCTCTCCCTCGACGAGGACTTCGTGTCCGTTGCCGAGCTGTACGCGCCTCGCAAGGAGTTGGCGACCATCGTCACCGAACTCCTCGCCGATGAGCACGTGCCCTTCCTCCCGGCCCTCCGCTACAAGCCCTCCGGCCTGAAGAAGCGCGCCGACTGGGAGCACGTGTGGGAGCTCCAGCGTGAGGAGGACGCTGCTCCGGACGAGCCGGCCAAGCGGAAGATCCGGGACTCGATTCCCGTACCGCCGAAATACACCTCAGCCGACTTCCTCAAGGCGTCCTACTGGCGCGCTCGCGGCAAGCTGGACGTGCCGAAGGAACGGTTCATCTCATATGCGACGGGCGCGATCTCCGGGACGCCCGACCTGTTCGGCTGGGCGGGCTGGGATCACCAGGAGCAGGCGCAGGCGCTCACCACGTACTTCACCAACGATGACGGGCTGTCCTCCGAGGAAATGGCCCCACTCCTCGCTGGCGTCCTGGAACTTCAGCCCTGGCTCGGCCAGTGGCACAACGAGTTCGATCCGCTGTACGGCAGTACGCCCGCCGCTTTCTTCGCCGGTTACCGCGCCACCCAGCAGGGCGAGCACGGTCTGACCGATGACGACCTGCGTGCCTGGCGTCCTGCCCCGGCCGCCCGTCGCGGTCGGCGCCCGGCAGGCAGCTGAGGGACCGCGCAGCACGGACACGGCGTACAGGTCAGACCGGCATGACCTGTACGTCGTACTGCGGGATCCATTTGTTCCGGGTGACCAGGACCATCCCTTCGGCCTGTGCCTGGGCAATCAACATCCGGTCGAAGGGGTCCGTGTGCAGCATCGGCAGTCGGCCGGCCCGCACTCCGTGCGCGGCGGTGATGGGCAGGCCGGCGAAGTGGAGGTCACGCACCTGCTCGGCCAGATCTCCCGGGCCTTCGAACGTGCCGAGAAACTGCTTGATGGTGATCTCCCACGGTGACACGGCGCTGACGTACGCACCGGGATCGGTGTCCAGCAGGTCCTTGACCTTTGGGGACAGTTTCGATGAGTCGTCCAGCCACCACATGACCACGCGGGTGTCGAGTAGCAGTCGCATCAGCGCATCCCAAATGCTTCGGCGATGGTGGCAGGCGGGTCGTCGAAGTTGGCGGGGATACGGATACGGCCCCGGAGCGAGCCACGACCCGGCCGCTGCACCTTCGGCCGTGGCGGCAGCACCTTCGGTACCGGCTCACCAGCCTTGCTGATCGCGACCAGTTGGCCGCCGATCACCTGCTGCAGAGTGCCGGTGAAGCGCGGACCGGCGCTGCGCACGATGCGCTGACGGACCCTCTTCCACAGCCCCCTCACGATGTGACCTCCGGGCCAGCGGTGGGCTGCTCCTGGCTCTCAATGTCACGGGGTGCGCCTGCGGCAATTGCCTCCCCGGTCCGCACGGTCACCGGTTCTGCGGCGTGCAGTCGCAGGGCCGGGCCGTCGTCCAGCCCGATGACGACAAAAAGCCCGCCCGAGGCGTACCGCTCGCTCCGCACGCTGTGGACTGTTCGCCACGTACCCCACACTCGTACGCTCTGCCCAGGCCTGACGGTCACCGCTGCGACGTCCATTTCTGCGGGTGCGGGGTCGATGCCGGGGGCCACCAGCTCAGCCCATACGGTCTTGCCGATCCCCGCCTGACGTTCGTCCACACCCCAGCGGTGTGCCAACGTCTCCACGAGCAGCAGCCCACGCCCGGCAGCATCCATCTCACTGGGCCGCTGCACCTCTGGCCGACCCGCCCCCGCATCGCTCACCTCCAGCCGCAGCAGTTTGCCCCTCCCCCGGCACACGATGCGTACGCCCACCAGCCGATCCCCCGGTGCGGGTACCCGCAGCGCGTTGGTCACCAGCTCCGAGAGCACCAACTCGCTGTCCTCTGCAGTGCCGTGACCGGCTCGCCACTCCCCCAGCTTCGCCCGTAGCACCGCCCGAGCCCTGGGCACGCTGCTGCGGCAGCGAGAGAGCCTGAAGTTCATTTCGTACGGTTCGCCCATCACAGCACCCGCCGATTCCGCGAGCAGTCCGCGCCCCAGGATGAGAGCCAGCGCTCACTCGTCTATCAGTCGTCGCACGCATCCCGTGCAACCGAGCGGACGCACCCACTCTCAGCTTTCGACCGAGTGCGGTACGTCACAGAAGCTAAACTGGACCCTCTGCCAGGCATCGTCAAGTCACCTGCCTGTCAATTGACAACGCAGATAGCAATTGATCGCTATCGGCCAATTTCGGTCCATGATTGCCATCAACTGAACGGTCCGACCGGCTCGTTCGCAGACCCAGGGGGAAGCCATGTCCGGCAACAGCAGCACCTTGCTCATGTCCCGCGTCACTTTCGGCCGAACCCTGCGCCGCCTCCGCAACGAGGCCAACCAACTCACTCTCGCGGAGGTCGCCGCGTCTCTGGCCTGCGATCTCTCACTGATCAGCCGCATCGAGAACGGCAAACGAGTCTGCTCCCAGGCCCACTTCGCCAAGCTCATGGACCTCTATGAGGTACCCGCCTCCCAACGCGACGAACTCGCCGAACTGCACGCAGCCACGCGCGAGCGGCGCCCGCCGTGGTGGTCCCCGTACAGCGACGTGATCAGCGCGCAGTACGAACGATTCCTCGGATTCGAAGCAGCGGCCTCGACTGTGCACGAGTATCAAGTCGGCATCCTGCCAGGCCTGTTGCAAACAGAGGCGTACGCACAGGCCGTCACCGGCGTGGGCTTCACCTCGCTCGGACCGGATCAGATCGATGCCCTCGTTGAGGTACGTGGCCTCCGACAGCGGCACTGTCTGCTGGAGACTTCAGCACCACTGGAGTGTCGCTACGTCATCACGCAAGCCGCCTTGGACTTCCAGGTGGGAGGCAAGCGCACGCATCAGGAGCAGTTGGACTACCTGCTGGAGATCTCGACGCACGAGAGCGTCGAGCTCCGAGTCGTTCCGTACACGAAGGGTGAAGAGGCCGCCCAAATCGGTGCGTTCAGAATCCTGCAGTTCTCGGACGAGGACGTGCCCGACGTGGCCTTCGGCGAGTCGGTCGCTGGTAGTTTGACAATGGACGACCCCCGAGACTTGCGGCGCCTGCATCGCCTCTTCCGCAGCCTCGTGGATGCGGCACTCTCCCCGGACGAGAGCCGCGACATCATCGCAGTTACCAGAAACAAGGAAGACTGACGCATGGAGAAGGCAGACCTCTACTCGATCGACACCTCCACACTCGCCTGGCAGAAGAGCAGCTTCACGGCCAACAACGGCGAGTGCTTCGAGCTGGCGCCCCTCCCCGGCGGCGGCGTGGCGGTCCGCGACTCGAAAAACCCGTCCGGCCCGCATCTCTGCTTCACCCCCGGCGAGTGGCGAGCCTTCAAGTCGGGCATGACCGCCGGAGACTTCGACAACCTGTAACGCTGAGTGCCAGGCGTTCGTCCCGGGCCGCCCTCACCACGCTCAAGACCCCGACCCCGACCGTGGCACCCGGTAGCACACCGCGCCCCACCCCGCGTACCGTAGCCCCATGAGCGCACAGCCTGAGATCACCCAGCGTGATCTCCGTAACCGGTCCAAAGAGATCATGGACGCTGTCCAGGGCGGGCAGTCGTTCACCGTGACCAGGGACGGACACCAGATCGGGGAGCTGATTCCGTTGCGGCGGCGCCGGAGGTTCGTCCCGCGCGAGGAGTTCGCCGGCATGTCGCGTACCGCTCCCGACATCTCCCTCGACGCCTTCCGCGCCGATCAGGACCGTACGGCCGAGCAAGGAACGGACGACCCGTATGTCCGTTGAAGAACCCGCTGCGGCTCCGCCCGTCGCGTACCCGCAAGGCCTGCTCGACACCAACATCATGATCCTTCGCAAGTGGCTGAACCCCGCCGAACTCCCCGCCGAGATGGCAATCAGCTCCATCACTCTCGGCGAGCTCTCCGCAGGACCCCACGAGGTCCGCCGTAACGAGGAGCAGTCCGACTACGACGAGCACGCCGAGCGCGCCAGAAGGCTCGATGTCCTCCAGCGGGCCGAGAACGAGTTCGACCCCATCCCCTTCGGCGTGGAGGCCGCCCGCATCTACGGCAGGGTCTGCGCCGCCGTGATCGGCGCGGGCCGCAAGCCCAGACGGCGGGTCGCGGACCTGATGATCGCGGCGGTCGCGGTCGCCGAGGAGCTTCCGCTGTTCACCACCAACCCGGACGACTTCAAGGGGCTGGACGGCCTCCTCACGGTGGTGCCGGTCACGCGCCCCAAGGTGCTCCACGACCGGTGAAGCGAAAGGGGGGCCGCCCACGCAGGCCCCCTCTGACCAGTCCCTCGTACGATGTGCGCGGGAAAGACGGAATGGAACGGAAGCAGCAGACCCCATGGCCCCGAACGCGTCCCAAGCCCCGCTCCTCCGCGACGTCATCGACATCAAGACGTCGATCTCCACCTCCGACTTCGTTCTGAAGCTCGCCGAGGCGGTCACCGAGGAGGGCGCGGCTCTCGCACTGCGGGACTATGTCGTCACCGAGCGGCTGCTGGAGAACTTCGACGAGGCGCTGGGCCTGATCAAGGCGTCGCTCGACGGGCACACCTCGAAGGCCGCGTATCTGCACGGTTCGTTCGGTTCCGGTAAGTCGCACTTCATGGCCGTGCTGCACGCCCTCCTGCGTGGGGACGAGGCGGCGCGGGCCCGGGCCGACTTCGATCCGGTGCTGGGCAAGCACGAGTGGCTGAGCGGTGAGCGGAAGCGGTTCCTGCTGGTGCCGTACCACATGCTCGGGGCGAAGTCCCTGGAGCAGCGGGTCCTCGGCGGGTACGTCAGCCATGTCAAGGCGCTGCACCCGGAGGCGACGACGCCGCAGGTGTACCGGACGGACTCCCTCTTCGAGGACATTCGCTCGCACCGGCAGCGGATGGGCGACGAGAAGTTCATCGAGGGGCTCGCGGGCGCGGCCGCGGACGACGTGTCCGTCGACGCGGACGACGACGGTGACGACTGGGGCGAGGCCTTCGCCTGGACCTCCGAGCTCCTGTCCACCGCGCTCGCCGCCGAGGAGCTGGACGGCGGTGAGGTCAATCTGGATCTCGTGAATCCGAGCACCCCGGCCGAGCTGCGGGCCAAGCTGGTGCACGATGCGAGCGCCACCTGGTTCCCCGGGTTCGCGAGGAACGCCGCCGAGGACGAGCACGGCTTCATCTCGCTGGACGCCGGTCTCGCCGTGATCGCCGAGCATGCGAAGTCGCTCGGCTATGACGGGCTGATCCTCTTCATGGACGAGCTGATCCTCTGGCTCGCCAACCGCGTGCACGACCAGAAGTTCGTCTCCCGCGAGGCGGACAAGATCACGAACTTCGTGGAGGGCGCCGACTCCCGGCGGGCCGTCCCGATCGTGTCGTTCATCGCCCGCCAGCGCGACCTTCGCGAACTGGTCGGCGAGGAGATCTCCGGCGCGGCCGAGGCCGCCATCCAGGACAGTCTCAGGCTCGCCTCCGGCCGCTTCGACACGATCACGCTGGAGGACCGCAACCTCCCCCAAATTGCTCATGCCCGTCTCCTCAAGCCGAAGGACGCAGAGGCCGCCGGCAAGCTGGACGCCGCCTTCGCCAAGGTCAAGCGGGTCGGGCCGCAGGTGTGGGACGTACTCCTGGGGTCGGACGAGGGGACGACGGGGGCCGACGAGGAGTCGTTCCGGCTGACGTATCCGTTCACGCCCGCGTTCATGGACACACTCGTCCACATCTCGTCCGCGCTCCAGCGTTCCCGTACCGGTCTGAAGCTGATGGGTCAGCTGCTGGCCGATCACCGGGACGACGCGACGCTGGAGAATCTGATCCCGCTCGGCGATCTGTACCCGGTGATCGCGGACGGCGGCGACAAGCCGTTCGTGGACAGCCTGAAGGTGGAGTTCCAGGCGGCGGACAAGCTGTACCGCGCCAAGCTGCGACCGCACCTCCTCGCCACGTACGAGATCACCGAGGAGGACATCGAGCGCTACCGGCACCGGCGCGACTCCCTCACCGATCCGCAGCTCACCAACCGGTGCAGGGGCTTCATCGGTGACGACCGGCTGATGTGCACCCTGCTGCTGTCCGCCCTGGCTCCCAGCGTGCCCGCCCTGCGGGACCTGACGATCCGGCGGCTCGGCGCGCTCAACCACGGTTCGGTGATCTCGCCGATTCCCGGCGCCGAGGTCGGCGTCATCAAGGCGAAGGTCGACGAGTGGGCCTCGCGGTTCGCCGAGATCAAGGCGACCGGCACCGGTGCCAACCCCGGTGTGCGGCTCGAACTGGCCGGGGTGGATGTCGACTCCGTCATCGCCAATGCCGACGTGAACAACAGCCTGTCCAACCGCCGTGCCCTCGCCAAGCGACTGCTCGCCGAGGAACTGGGGCTGCCGCTCCAGGAGCGGCTGGTCGCGGACGAATTGCAGCTCGTCTGGCGCGGCTCGAACCGTACGGTGGAAGTCGTCTTCGGCAATATCGCCGATCACGACATCCTGCCCGACCACGAGTTCTCCCCCAGCCGGGACGGCCAGTGGCGCGTCGTCATCGACCTGCCCTACGACGAGGGCGAGTACGGGCCCATCGAGGACGCCAACCGGATGCGCGAGCTCCGCGCGATGCCCGGCACCCGGCCCCGTACCGTCGCCTGGATTCCCACCCACCTGTCGGCCGCCCGGTTCAAGGACTTCCAGCGGCTGGTCGTCATCGACTACACCCTGGCCGATCAGCGGCGGTTCGACACCGTGTACGCCAGGCATCTGAACGCCGACAACCGGGCCCGCGCCAAGGCGCTCCTCGAAGGGCAGCGGGAAGCCCTCGCCAAGACGGTGAAGGCGGCCTTCAAGCAGGCGTACGGCTGCGCGGACAAGAAGCCGACCGACGTCGACGTGTCGTTCAACGACCACTTCGAACCACTGCCGGACGTCGCCGAGCTGCGGGTGTCCATCGGGATGACGCTGCACGCGGGGGTCCGCCACATCGCGGACAAGCTGCTGGCCCATCAGTTCCCGGCCCATCCGAATCTCGACCCGGAGAACACCGGCACCGCCGTCCGGCCCGCCGATGCCCGGACCGTCTTCGGGTACATCAGGGCGGCGGCGGAGGCCGGTGACCGGCAGGCCGAGATCCCGGGCAAGGACCGCGCGGTGATGCGTCGCGTCGCCGCCCCGCTCGGACTCGGCCAGCAGAAGGAGGCGTACTTCCGGCTGTCGGGCCGCTGGGTGGACCACTTCGGTCTCCAGGCCCGCAACGAGGGCGGACCGGGTGACCTGAGCGTCGTACAGCTCACCGAATGGCTGGACCGGCCCGAGCCGATGGGGCTCGACCCGTTCCTCGCCAACCTGGTCATCGCCGCCTACGCCGAGATGGACGACCGGGTGTGGGTACAGGGCGGTTCGCTGCTGGACCCGGCGCCCGAGCCGTCGGCCGTCAAGCCGCAGTACGCGCTGCGCTCGCAGCCGCTGCCGGACGAGTCGGTCTGGGAAGAGGCCGGGCGGCGCTTCTGGGACATCTTCGGCGAGCGGCCTCCGACGCTGCGCCGGGGGCGGATGGTCGGCCAGTTCGCACGGCAGATCAGCAGCCAGGCCCGCGTCCACCAGCCGCACGCGGCCGATCTCGTACGCGAGTTGGAGAGGCATTCCACCGTGCTCGGTCTGGACGGGACGGACGAGTCCGGCAGGCTCGCTCTCGCCCGGCGCTCGCGCGATCTGCTCGACGAGCTGGTCGGTCTGGACCGGGGGGCGGCAGGCGGTTCGGCCGGCGCCAAACAGGTCATCACGGCCCTCGCCTCGTTCGACCTCGGCGAGGTGTCGGCCGGGCGGTACGGGGCCTCGGTCAAGCAGGCCGAAGCTGTCACCACCGCGATGGTCGGGGCTGCCTGGGACATGCTCAAGCTCGCCCCCAAGTACGGTGCCCGGGGTGAGGCGGTGCTGGAGGCGCTGCGCGGGGCCGCGCAGGCCGACCAGCGCACTGCAAAGCTGGAGGACGCGCTGCGGGACGCCCGGACGGCGATTGTGGTGGTGATCGACCGGAGCAACACGAGGGACGTCCCTCCTGTGGCACCCACCCCGACGCCCGTGTCCACGGCCACCCCTCTCAGGACACCCAATGCGGTGGATCTGAACACCGAAACCAGTCAGCCTCCGGTGCCGACCACGCATCCGGGTCCGACGCGCGCCCCCCGCCGCTCGGGCGGTGGCAGGACGACAGCCGCGCGGGCAATCGCCGAGTTGCAGGCCGAACTGGCCGGGCTGTCGGCCGCGGAGCCCGACGCAACGATCGAGATCAGCTGGCGAGTCGTGGAATGAGGCGCGTGAAGTGAGTACGGCGACGAGCGTGACGGCGTCGGCGACGGCTGCCACGAGCGCGGTGCGGCTGAACACGGCCACCGTGACGCAGTACCTGGCCTCGCAGTCCGGCCTGACAGCCGACAAGCGCCGGGCAGTGCTGCTGCGCGCCGCTCCGGTGTGGGACGGACCGACCGAGGTGACCTGGGGCGAGCAGCGACAGGCGATTGTCAGGGGCGCGCCGTCGCCGCTGGCCGTGCACGAATTGGTGCTGGCGCACCAGGACCGGTCAGCCACGGGCCCGGAGGTGCTGGTGGTGCTGACCGATCGGGAAGAGGCGGAGCTCGGCCCCGATCTGCTGGCCAAGGTGCACAAGCAGCGGGTCAACGCCGTCAATACCTGGGACGTGGTGCGCGAGGCGTTCGGTGCGGTCGACACCGACCGCCGGCTCTACGACGAGAACTGGGCCGCCGAGTCACTGCTCGACGCCGCCCCGCCCGGCGGCTGGCCGCAGCTCGCGGGCGGGATCCTGACCCGGCGTAAGTCACTCACCGCGCTCGCCCTGCGCAGGCTGGGTATCGGCCGGTACGACCCCGACCGCGAACCCCGCGCGTCCTCCCCGGACTTCGCCACCGGATCGGGGGCGGACGCCGACAGCGGTTCGGAGGGCTTCACCGTCGGCCCGCTGTCCTCTGCCGCTGCCGCGAGCGGTGACGGATTTGACGTGCACACTCTGCTGCGGTGGTCCCTGACACCCGGTGGCCCGGAGCGGCTGCTGGCGCTTCGGACGCCCGAACGGGACGGACTGACCCGATTCCTGAGCGAGGAGGACCAGGCCGGGCTCGCGGGGCGTGCCCTGCTCGCGCTGGTCGGTGCGGAACACGGGCCCGACGCCGTGGCCTTCGGTCTGGTCTGCGCCGCTCTGTGGGGGCACGCCGACCCGACAGCGGACGCGGAGGACTACCGGGCCCGGGGGCGGGCCGAGCGCTGGTTCGGGGACGAGCCACCCGCGCGGGGTGAGGCACTGGACGCACTCGCAGCGGCGTTCGGCCGGTCCTGTGAGGAGTTCGTCGCCGGGCTGCTGCTGACGGGGCGGACCGGCCGCGACGAGGTCGCGGCAGGTGCGCGTCGGCTGTCGGGCGCCGCGCTCGACCGGGCGGCGTCCCTCGTCCGGCAGTTCGGCGCGGAACGGGCCGCCCGGACAAGTCCCGTACTTGCGGAGGGACTTGAGGCGTTGTTCGGTGATGCCGGCAGGGCGCTGCTGGGCGGGGACGCGGAAGTGATCGCGCTTGCCGTGAGCGCGCTCGACGGGCATCGGCAGGCGGTGGACCCCGACGCCCGGACGCGTATCGAACGGGCGAAGATGGCCCAGCGGCTCACCCAGTGGCTCGCCACCGGTCCGGCGGTGGAGAGCGAGACCGTGGCAGCAGGCGTCGGCCGTCATGTCGCCGAGACCGGCTGGGTGGACCTGGCGCTGGACCACATCGAGGCGGGGGGCGACCCCGACGCCACTCTGAAGTCCGCCTACGACGCGTTGTGCACCTCTGTGCGTACGCGACGCCGGGCGATCGACCGGCACTTCGCCGAGGCCCTCGCCACCTGGACGGCGAGCGGCACGGAGTCCGGTTCGATGCTGACCGTGGAGACGTTCCTTCCCACCGTGGTCGCCCCAGTGGTGAAGGCCGGGGAGCGGCGTGTCCTGCTGCTCGTCCTGGACGGGATGAGCGCGGCGATCGCCGCCGAACTGGGTGAGGAACTGCGCGAGCACTGGGTCGAGTACGACCCGCTGCCGAAGGCGAAGGACACCCCGCGGCGCCGCGGCATGGCCGCGGCACTGCCCACAGTCACGTCGGTCTCGCGGACCTCACTGTTCGCCGCCCGGCTGGTGTCGGGCACGCAGGCCGACGAGAAGCGGGTGTTTCCCGCCCACCGGTTCTGGGGCGGCGAGGACGTGGCGGTGTTCCACAAGGACGACCTTCGAAGCGAGAGCAGCGGGGACACGGTCGGACCCGAGCTGCACGATGCCCTGGTCGGGGACCGTACGCATGTCGCGGTGGTGCTCAACACGATCGACGACCGTCTCGCCAAGGAGCAGAAGCTCGGTGACGGCGCCTGGCGGCTCGGCGAGATAGGGCGACTGCGGCAGCTGCTGCGGCTCGCTGCCGGGCAGGGCCGTGCGGTGATCCTCACCAGCGATCATGGCCACGTCATCGACCGGCACGGGGTGAAGGCGGACGCGGAGGGCGTGCAGTCGGCCCGACACCGGAGCGTGGGCGGCGTCGTCCGGGACGCGGAGATCGCGCTCTCGGGTCCACGGGTCGTCGCGCCGGAATCGGGTGGCGAGATCGTCGCCCTATGGGACGCCGACACCCGCTACACCGCCCAGAAAGCCGGCTACCACGGCGGGGCGGCCCTGGCCGAGTTCACCATCCCGGTGCTGGCCTTCCTCCCCTTCGGCGCCGAGCCGCCCCATGGCTGGCGTGAGCTGGGCAGTCCGCAGCCATCGTGGTGGTCGCTCACACCGCGGTCGGCCGGGCAGCGGGCGGAGCCCGCGGCCTTGTCCGTGGCCGCCGCACCGAAGAAGCCCGCCAAGCGGGCGAAGGCGGACGCAGTAATCACCCGGAGCCACGATTCGCTCTTCGATGTGGTGGTGACTGCGACGCCCGAGGCACCCATGTCGGACGGTGCGATGCTCTCCGTCGAATTGGTGTCGCCGGACGAGGCTTTGGTCGCTGCGCTGTTGGCGTCCGAACTCTTCGAGACGCAGGTGAAGGTGCTGGCCCGTAAGCCGAACCTGCTCCAGGTCGAGAAGGCCATCCGCGCGCTGCTCGACGCGGGCGGCACGCTCCCGGTGACGGCGCTGGCGCAGCGAGCCGGCGTGCGGGCCAGTGGGGCGGACGGTTTCGGGGCCGTACTGCGGCAGCTGCTGAACTACGACAGCGCCCAGGTGCTGGAGAACCTGCCGGACGGCCGGACGCTGAGGTTGGACGAGGAGCTGCTGCGGGATCAGTTCGGGCTGGGGTAAGAGGTCCGGGCCGAGCGCGCCATGGGCGGCCCGGCCCGGCAGGCGAATCAGGTGATCTGCCGGAGCAACCCGACGAACTCACGAAGTTCTCCGGACAATTTCGGGGTCAGCGGCTTGGCATCGAAATGGGCGATGCTGTTACGGATGTCGCGCACCCGGTCGAGCTGGCGCACGAACTGGCCCCGGTCCACCCCTGGCCAGCCGAGCGCCTCCCAGTTCTGGTCCGCCCGGGTGCGCAGCGCGGGGTTCTGCTGCTCACCGTCCAGCAGCTTCACGTAGCCGTTGAACATGAGATCGGTGATCAGGCCGGTCTGCATCTTGGCTTGATTCGGCTGCACGGCACGAATGGCATCCTCGCCGATCTTCGCACCGAGGCATTTGCGCAGCCTGGACTCGATCTCCCCCACGACGAAGAACGGCCAGGCCGTCGCGTCGAAGCGGTCGGTGATGTCAGCCGCCGTGACGATTCCGCAGAACGTGCCGTTGTTGGCCCTGACCAGCAGATATCCGTCCTCGCTGACCCGGGGCAACAACTGGAAGAAGTCGTGGTGTGCTTCGACGACCGGCGGGTCCTCCACCATCGCCTCCGCGAGGACGGCGTCGGACGTGGTCTCGTACACCTTGGCAACCGAGCTCCAGGTGACGACGCCGTGAAGCGTCGAGCCACCTTCGATGACGGGAATCTGGGAGTACTTCTTCGTCCGCATCAGGTACGTCACCTGGGTCAGCGCCGTGTCCGGCGTCACGGAGAACAGTCCGCCCACCGCGGACGGGATGTCGCCGATACGCAGGGGTCGCGCCGGCAGTCCGCCGGAAGGCAGCTCCTCGGCGTCGTCAGCGGTCTCCTCAGCCGCCCCGTCAGCCGGCTCCTGTACCGCCGTTTGCTTCCATGCCACCACGTGAATATCGGCACCGTGGTTGCACGTGCCGAAGTACGGCAGGGTGGACAGGCCGACGTCCTTGAGCGCCTGCTCGACGCGCGGGACCGTCAGATCGTTGCGCAGGCGAGTGCCGAAGAGCGCAAGGAGCTCCAGGACGGGGATCTGCTTGCCTTTGAGCGCGAGGAGTTGCTCCTCGGTGGGATTCTGCGACATGGCTGCGCTCACCGTTCCGTTGCGTCACGGAAGACGGTCCGCTTACCCATGGCCGCCATCACCAGCTCGAGAAGCTGCTTAGCACGGTTCTCGTAGAAACGCATGAAGTCGCCCTCGTGCAGGGCACTCACGTCGACGAGGTGGGTGGCCACGACGTCCTCGAACCACTCGGGCCGCATGCCGGATTCCAGTGAGAGAGTTTTCAGATACGCGCTGGGTGGCCCCGACATGCTCTTGCTGGCCCTGAGCGACAGCGGCGTCTTATTGACGATGGACGTTGCGTGCAAGGTCCTGGTGGGCGCGTTCTTGGCAATCCACGCCTTGGGGAAGATCAGCCGTACGTCCACTGCATGCTCGACGAGTTGTGACGGAGCAATCGGGGTGTCGGTGAAGTACCAGTCCACGGCTCCCTGCTTGATGAGCAGGGCGTAGATCCCCTTGTAGGCCGCGCTGTTCCGGGTGGCCAGCGTGTCCAGCCGGTCGTCGAGAAAGGCCGCCTCGCCGACTGTGTCGGGGGCAGCATCGGCCTCGCCGCGAATCCAGTCGATCAGTTGCTCCACGTCTCGCGTGAAGCGCGTCTCCAGCGAGCCGCCGTACATCTCGCCGAGGACACCGCACCAGTACCACTGGCTGATCCGCTCTTCTGCCCCCGGAGCGTCCGTCTCATCGGCGATGAGTGCGCGAACGGCTGCAAGCGGGACCAGTTGAGTGCGATACGGCAGATCCCCCGTACGGACGATGGACTGTCGCTCAAGGAAACTACCGACCCAGCCGAAGGCTGCCGCCACACGAGGCGCCAGCCGCCGGAAGTCGGCCAGCGGCAGGTTCAGCAGGTCCCGGCGCTTGCAGGATACAGACGTTCCGGAGCCCGCCCGTTTGGCCTCCCACGTCCGAACCAGAGAGACCGCTTGGAGGAAGTCGCTACTGCTCAGCCCGTCTTCAGGACCGTCCTCCGGACGGCCGAACACGGGGTATGCGGACGTCAGCACCTTCTTGATCTGCTGCCACTCGTCCGGAAGTCGGTAATAGTCCCCATTGTCCGCGACGTGCTCCTGGTTGCCCGCGTAGGTGGCTGTGAGCAACTCGAAGACGTTCAGCGGCACACCACCGGTGTTCACTCGCTCGAACACCGCGCAGACGGCGTCCGTGGTGGTAGTGGCAGCCAGCTTGATCATCGGTACGTCGAACGAGAGCATGTTGTGCAGGACCTGTTCCTGAAACAGCGTCCACAGACCCCAGTTGGCGTCGTTCGCCCGCACGAACTTCTGGTGCCAGGCACCCACTCGCTGCGCATCGAAGACGAAATGCAGCGGAAAGTACCCTTCTGCGCACTCACGCTCGGTCGTACTCAGGTCGAGAACCACCTTGCGAGCGAAATCCCGCTTGAGGACGCGGTCCTCGGGCACGGACACGATCGCGTCGTCACGGTCGGCAGGGGATCCGACCGCCTTGGCGATGTCGACGTAATACCAGCACTTCAGATCCCTGTTGCGGGTATCGCGCGTCTCGACCGGGCCGTCCTGGTGCAACGCCTGGAAGAGCGAGGTCAGCCGCTGTTGTCCGTCCAGAAGCAGGAGGTCCGGGGTGCTGTCCTCAGCAGATTCCGCCCCCTTGAGCGTCCGGGCCTTGAACTGAGAGGTGCCACCGGTGTGGAGGGACATCACCACGCCGAGCGGGTATTTGAGCGTCACCGTCGCGATAAGCGCCCTGATCCGCTCGTCGTCCCACTTCCAGTCCCGTTGGAAATCCGGGAGCTGAAGGGCGCCGGACGCAACGTCCTTGAGTACATCCTTGAGGTTCGGATTATCGAGCGCCACGCCGTGTCTTCCCCCACCTCGGACCAGAACAGTGCAACTGGAAATTTGACCAACCGATCGACCGGGTGTCAATCGATCCGCGACAGCACGGTCTGCAGCGGCGTAATCCAGCCAAGTCCCCTAGAACTCGCACCGGATGGGAGACTGACCGGGTGAGTACCGACAGACCCGAACGAACCGGCCCCATCGGTGCCGCCCGGCGTCGCGATGTGATCGACGCCCTTCGACGGGGCGCCGTTCCCGAGAGCGGCCTCGACCTGCTCGCGACCGGCCTGGACCGATTCGAGGCCGCGCTCGACGCCGAACTCGACGCCGTGGCCTCGGGAGCCTCCGTATTCAAAGCGGTACGGGGCGAGTACGGGTCCGGCAAGACCTTCTTCACCCGGTGGCTCGGGGAGCGCGCCAAGCGGCGTAACTTCGCCGTCGCCGAGATTCAGGTCTCCGAGACCGAGACGCCGCTGCACAAGCTGGAAACCGTCTACCGTCGCCTCACCGAGCGGCTGACGACGTCCGGATTTCCACCGAGCGCGCTGCGCCCGGTCGTGGACGCCTGGTTCTATGCGCTGGAGGAAGACCCACTCGCCGCAGGTGCCGCCGAGGAAGACCTCCCGGACGAGGTCGAACGGCTGATGTCGGCCCGGCTCACCGAAGTCTCCCGGCACGCACCGTCCTTCGCGACCGCGCTGCGGGGGTACAGGACCGCACTCACCTCGGGCGACGAAGTGACCGCCGCGGCTGTGATGGCCTGGCTGGGCGGTCAGCCACATGTGGCCGCCTCTGCGCGCAAGGCCGCAGGAGTCCGCGGCGACCTCGACCATTTCGGTGCCTTCGGATTCCTCCAGGGGCTGCTCACCGTGCTGCGCGACTCCGGGCACAAGGGGCTGTTCGTCGTACTGGACGAGGTGGAGACACTGCAGCGGGTCCGTTCCGACGCGCGGGACAAAGCCCTGAACGCGTTGCGCCAGCTCATCGACGAAGTGCACTCCGGGCGCTTCCCCGGCCTCTATCTGCTGATCACGGGGACTCCGGCGTTCTACGAGGGGCAGCAGGGCGTACAGCGGCTTGCACCATTGGCGCAACGTCTCGCAACAGATTTCACCACCGACCCGCGTTTCGACAATCCGCGTGCCGTGCAAGTGCGGCTGTCCGGCTTCACCCAGGACTCGCTGGTGGGTCTGGGCATCACCATCCGCGACCTGTACGCGGACGGAGCACGCGACCTCGAGCGCGTCAGGGCCGTCGTGGACGACGCGTACATCGCTGAACTGGCCAATGCGGTCGGCGGGGCACTGGGGGGAAGGGTGGGGGTGGCGCCACGGCTGTTCCTGAAGAAGCTCGTCGGCGACGTCCTGGACCGTGTCGACCAGTTCGACGACTTCGACCCTCGTCTGCACTACGCCCTGACCGTGAAGGCGGCGGAGATGAGCGAGGTCGAACTCAACGCAGCGGCAGCCGCCGGCGCCGACGGGGTCGAACTGGAACTCCCGTGACCGAAGCCCCCGATCCACTGGATCTCCTGCACCCGGGGATCGTTCACCACGTGGTGAACACCCTGGGCTGGCCAGGCCTGCGGCCGCTCCAGGAGGAGTCGATCGCGCCTGTCGCCGACGGCTCGGACGCTCTCCTGCTCGCACCGACCGCCGGCGGAAAGACCGAGGCCGCCTGCTTCCCCCTGCTCTCGCGCATGGCGCGGGAGAACTGGACCGGCACCTCCGTGCTCTACGTCTGTCCCCTCAAGGCGCTGCTGAACAACCTGTTGCCACGACTGGAGACGTACACCTCCTGGTTGGGGCGCACCGCGGCGCTCTGGCACGGGGACGTACCGCAGACCCGCCGCAAACGCATCCTGCGCGAACGCCCGGATGTGCTCCTGACCACCCCCGAGTCCCTGGAAGCCATGCTGGTCAGTGTGAACGTCGGCCACCGCTCCTTCTTCTCCGGGCTGCGGACGATCGTTGTCGACGAGGTGCACGCCTTCGCGGGGGACGACCGGGGCTGGCACCTTCTCGCGGTACTGGAGCGGCTGGAGCGCGTTGCAGGACGGCCGGTCCAACGGGTCGGGCTCTCGGCGACCGTGGGAAATCCGGAGCAGCTGCTGACCTGGTTGCAGGGGTCCAGGGGTGGTGCGGGCAAGAACAACGCGCGGGTAGTGGCTCCGCATCTACGTGCGCAGGTGTCGTCGGCTTCGGTATCGCCTCCGCCCGAGGACGTACAACTTGACTATGTGGGCTCACTCGCCAACGCGGCGACGGTGATCGCGGCTCTGCATCGGGGCGAGAAACGGCTGGTGTTCTGCGAGTCGCGCAAGCAAGTCGAGGAGCTCGGCGAGACGCTGCGCGCCAAAGGCGTGACCACCTTCCTGTCCCACGCCTCACTGTCCGTGGACGAGCGACGGCGCGCGGAGGAAGCCTTCGCTGAAGCCCGCGACTGCGTCATCGTCTCCACCAGCACCCTGGAACTCGGCATCGACGTCGGCGACCTCGACCGGGTCATCCAGGTCGACGCCCCCGGGACCGTGGCTTCCTTCCTCCAGCGCCTCGGACGCACAGGACGACGGCCGGGGTCGACACGCAATTGTCTTTTCCTGGCGGTCGACGAGGCCTCGCTGCTGGCGGCTGCTGCCCTTCTCCTGCTCTGGTCGCGCGGCTGGGTCGAGCCGGTCGTCGCGCCGCCGGAACCCCGGCACATCGTCGCCCAGCAGGTTCTCGCGCTGTGTCTCCAGGAACATCGGGTCGGGGACCGGCTGTGGCAGAACTGGTGGGGCGGGCTCGGCCCGTTCGGTCCTTCCGCTGAACCGATCGTGCGCCATTTGACCGATGAGGGCTATCTGGACCGGGACGGTGGGCTGATGTTCATCGGCCCCGAGGCAGAACGCCGTTTCGGCTTCCGGCACTTCATGGATCTCACCGCTGTCTTCACGGTGGCCCCCGAGTTCACCGTACTGTCCGGCCGAACCGAGATCGGCACGACGGATCCCGCTCTGCTCACCGAGGAGGTCGCCGGGCCCCGTCGGCTGCTGCTCGCCGGCCGCAGCTGGCAGGTGACCTACATCGACTGGTCACGGCGGCGCTGCTTTGTCGAGCCTGTCGACGGCGGTGGCAAGGCACGTTGGGGCGGAGTCGGTCTTTCCCGCACCGCGTCGCACGCCCTGACCCGGGCGGCACGGGAGGTATTGCTCGGCGCGACGCCCCCTGTCTCCCTCACCCGGCGCGCCAGTAGCGCTCTCGACCAGGTCAGGGACCGGAACGCAGAGTTGGTTCACTCCGACGCCACGGTCATCATGCGCGGCGGACGTGACACGAATGTGCGCTGGTGGACATGGGCCGGCTACCGGGCCAACGCCACACTGGCCGCCACTCTCGGCGCAGTCGCCGATCCTTTGCAACGCCCCACCGACGCGTACATCCGGCTTCGGGAGAACATCACTCCTCAGGAATGGAAGCAGGCAACCGCGGAAGGCGCCGAGCGGCTGTGTCTCCCTGCGGTGGACCCACGTGCGCTGCACGGGCTGAAGTTCAGCGCAACGCTCCCCCAGCGCCTGGCTGAGGCAACCCTCGCGGCCAGGCTTGCCGACCTCGACGGTGCGGCCACGGCGCTCCGCGAATCCGTCAGATTTACCGCGCAGGGCCCGGAGCGCTGAGGCAGGCGAAGAATTACAGAGGGACACGGCTGCCGCTGTCCAACAGTGGTACGGCTGACCGCGCCGCATGGGCGCGCGCGTCACCCCACGCTACCGTGCGGCCGACTCCCCGCCCGCCCGATCAGCCCACCGGCAGCCCCGGCGCCGGATACGCGTCCATGAGGATCTTCACCTCTCCGCACACCTTGGTGACGGCGGGCTCGTCGCCGGTGCGGGCCGCCTCAACGACGCGGTCGATCCACTCCGCGACCCTGCCCATCTCGGATGCGGGGATCCCGCGTTAGGTCAGGGCTGGGGTGCCGATGCGGATGCCGGACGGGTCGAAGGGCTTTCGGGGGCCGTACGGCACCGCGTTGTAATTGACGACGATCCCGGCCCGCGTCCTCCTCCCCATGACGCGGTCGCCGGTGACCGAGCGGCCGGATCCGGACACGCACATTCCTGCTCTTCTCGGCTCGAAGTGCCCACCCTGCAGACCCTCTTGACAGTTTCTTGGTGAATGCATGCCCCTTACGTAACGGGTTCCTCGCCAGAGTGACGGATTACATGTGCACATCATCCGGCACATGCTCCACACGCGAAGAACCACATCGCAGGGGGTTACATGAGAATCAGCCGCGCCAGACGTCGCGCCGGGCTGAGCATGGCAGCGACACTGCCGCTGCTCGCCGGTGCACTCGCCCTCGGCATACCTTCCGCCAGTGCGGACTCCGCGCCCGGCGGGCGCGACGCACTGCAGGGCACCAAGCCGGCCTGGGCGACCGCCCAGGCCGACCAGGGTGCCACGGCCGACAGCGGCAAGGTGAGTGTCCGGGTCCATCTCGCCGGGCGGGACGCGAAGGGGCTGGCCGCCTACGCCGCCGCCGTGTCCGATCCGCACTCCTCCTCGTACGGGAAGTATCTGAGCGCCGAGGAGGCGCAGGCCCGGTTCGGGGCGACCCAGCAGCAGGTCGACCAGGTCAGCCAGTGGCTGAAGTCGAACGGCCTGACCGTCACCGGCGCCAACCAGCACTACGTCTCCGCCACCGGCGATGTCGCCGCGGCCGAGAAGGCGTTCAGCACCCAGCTGCGCAACTACCGCAAGGGCAGCCGGACCTACCGCGCCCCGTCCTCGACGGCCTCCGTGCCGGCCGGACTGAGCGACTCGGTCCTGGCGGTCTCCGGTCTGGACAACGCGCCGCACAAGTCGAGCCACGACGAGACGCTGCCGCCGCCGGACGCGGTGTTCCGCAACGCCGGCCCCTTCTCCTCGTACTTCGGCTCGAGGACCGCGGCGTCGCTGCCGAGCGCGTACGGGGCCAAGGTGCCGTACGCGGTCAAGGGCTACACCGGCAAGCAGCTGCGTGCCGCGTACGGTGCGGGCAGCTGGACCGGCAAGGGCGTGACCGTCGCGATCACCGACGCCTACGCCTCGCCGACCATCGCGAAGGACGCCGCCGAGTACGCCAGGCGCAACGGCGACGCTCCGTACCGGAGCGGGCAGCTCCGCCAGGTGCTGCCGGCCGACTACACGAAGACCGAGGAGTGCGGGGCGTCCGGCTGGTACGGCGAGGAGACCCTCGACATCGAGGCCGTGCATGCGGTCGCACCCGCCGCGGACATCGTGTACGTGGGCGGTGCCTCCTGTTACGACGCCGACCTGCTGGACTCGCTCAACAAGATCGTCGACCACCGGCTAGCCGACATCGTCTCCAACTCCTGGGGCGACATCGAGGCCAACGAGACCCCGGACGTCGCGGCCGCGTACGACCAGGTGTTCAAGATGGGCGCGGTCGAGGGCATCGGCTTCTACTTCTCCTCCGGTGACGCGGGCGACAACGTCGCGTCCACCGGCACGAAGCAGATCGACGTCCCGTCCAACTCCGCCTGGGTGACGTCGGTCGGCGGCACCTCGCTGGCCGTCGGAAAGCACGACGCGTACCAGTGGGAGACCGGCTGGGGCACGCTGAAGGCGTCCCTCGCGGACGACGGCACGAGCTGGACCGGCTTCCCCGGCGCGTACACCTCGGGCGCGGGCGGTGGCACCAGCTCGACCGTGAAGCAGCCGTCCTACCAGCGCGGAGTCGTCCCGGACGCGCTCGCGCAGGCGAACGGCAAGCCCCGGATGCGTACCGCCCCGGACATTGCGGCGGTCGCCGACCCGAACACCGGCTTCCTGGTCGGTCAGACCCAGACGCTGCCCGACGGCTCGCTCGGCTACGACGAGTACCGCATCGGCGGTACGTCACTGGCGGCCCCGGTCATCGCGGGCGTCCAGGCTCTCGCGCAGCAGGCACAGCACGGCCGGCCGCTCGGCTTCGCCAACCCGGCGATCTATGCCCGGTACAGCTCGACGGCCTACCACGACGTCACCGACCACCCGCTGGGTGCAGGCCGTGACCTCGCGGTGGCCCGGGTCGACTTCGCCAACGGCTTCGACGCGGCGGACGGTCTGCTGACGTCGGTGCGGAGCCTCGGCAAGGACGCCTCGCTCAAGGCGGTCAGGGGGTACGACGACGTGACGGGTGTCGGAACCCCGGCGGCCGGCTACATCAACTCGTACCGCCGGCACTGACGCACGGGTTCGATGTGCACTGCGGCCCCGGAGCTTCGGCCCCGGGGCAGCAGTGTGTGTACGCCGACCTCGACAGATGTGCACGGGCACCTCGGAAGTGGCGACCCCGACGGGCGTCGAGAGCTGTCGGCACGGCATCCGCTCCCGCATGCGAGCCGGTACTGAGGGCTGCCCCGTAATCCCTGGCGGGCGCACAGGGATTACGGGACGGCCCTCAGACGTTCGCGGCCCCGGGCAGCGGCTGCTGCGCCCAGATGACCTTGCCCTCAGGGGTGTACCGCGTGCCCCAGTGCTCGGCGATCTGCGAGACGAGGAACAGCCCGCGGCCTCCCTCGTCCATCGTGGCCGCGTACCTCAGATGGGGTGAGGTACTGCTGCCGTCGGATACCTCGCAGATCAGGCTGCGGTCACGCAGCAGCCGCACCCGGATCGGCGTGGAGGCGTGACGGATGGCGTTGGTGATCAGCTCGCTGAGCACCAGCTCCGTGGTGAACTCCAGCTCCGACAGGTCCCAGTCGGCCAGCTTCTCCGCGACAGCTGCGCGTATCCCGGCTACGGCGGCCGGGTCGAGCGGAACGTCCCATTCGGCGATCTGGTCGGCCGAAAGCGCGCAGGTGCGGGCGATGAGCAGCGCTACGTCGTCCTTGGCCTGGGTGGGAAGGAGTGCGTCGAGCACCGCCCGGCAGTGCTCCTCCGGCGATCGGCCGGGATGGGCCAGGGCCTGGCGGAGCAGCTCCATCCCCACATCGATGTCCCGGGTGCGGTCCTCGATCAGCCCGTCGGTGTAGAGAACCAGCTGAGCCCCCACGGCCAGATCCAGTTCGGCGGTCTTGAACGGCATGCCGCCGAGCCCCAGCGGCGGCCCGGCGGGAAGGTCGGGGAACTCCACGGTGCCGTCGGGGTGGACCAGCGCGGGGAGATGATGCCCGGCACGGGCCAGGGTGCAGTGCCGGGAGACGGGATCGTAGATCGCATACAGGCAGGTGGCTCCCACAACCCCTGCACCGACGTGCGTGCTCCCCTCTTCCTTGTCGATGCGGTCGACGAGGTCGTCGAGGTGACCGAGGAGCTCATCGGGCGGCAGATCGAGCGTGGAGAAGTTGTGCACCGCGGTGCGGAGCCGCCCCATGGTGGCAGCGGCGTGCAGTCCATGGCCGACGACATCACCGACGACCAACGCGACGCGGTTGCCCGACAGCGGGATCACATCGAACCAGTCACCGCTGACTCCGGACTGCGCGGGCAGATAGCGGTGGGCGACATCCAGGGCGTTCTGCTCGGGAAGGGCGCGCGGCAGCAGGCTGCGCTGCAACATCACCGCCAGGGCATGTTCGCGGGTGTACCGACGCGCGTTGTCGATGCTGACCGCGGCGCGGGCGACCAGCTCCTCGGCGAGTGACCGGTCCTCCTCGTCGAACGTCCCAGGCTGCCGCGAACGCCAGAAGTTGGTTATGCCGAGTACCACGCCCCGCGCCCGCAGCGGCGTCGTGAGGAGTGAGTGGATTCCGTACGCGATGACTTCGTCGGTCCGTTCGGGGTCCTGAGCACGCCAGCCGGGCGCGGCGGAAAGGTCGGGCACCACCACCGAACGCCCGGTGGCGAATCCGCGCGCCTGGGGCGTGGAGGGAAGGAAGGAAATGAGCTCGCCGCGCGGGTAGAGCGGGTGGTCGTCCCGGATGCCGCTGATGGCGATGCGGCACATGTCGGCAGCCGTGCCGGTCGGCTCCTCCCCGAGCAGTACGGCGTTGGCGAGGTCGACCGTGACGAAGTCCGCGAAGCGGGGGACGGCCATCTCGGCCAGTTCCTCGGCCGTGCGCGCCACGTCCAGGGTGGTGCCGATACCCACCCCCGCGTCGTAGAGCAGCCTGAGGCGTTCGTTCGCCTGTTCCGCCTTGCCCGACAGCGCCAGGAGCTGGGTGGAGTCGCGCAGGGTCGCCACCGTTCCCAGGGGCCTTCCGTTGTGGTCCGTGCGCCGCTGGTTCACCACCAGCATTCGGTCCCTGGCCAAGTACACCTCGTCCGTGGCCACGCGGCCGGAGACGAGCAGTTCCGCCGTGGCCGGGTCGAGGCTCTCCAGTTCCTCGACCGGACGTCCCTGGGCATCGGGCGGCAGATCAAGAAGCCGTTCGGCCTCGTCGTTCGCCAGCAGCAGCCGACCGTCGTGTCCGACGATGACCACTCCTTCACGGACGGAGTGCAGCACCGCGTCATGGTGCTCGTACATGCGGGTCATCTGGGAGGGATCGAGCCCGTGGGTCTGCCTTCGCAGCCGCCTCGCCACCAGCGCGGCCCCACCTGTGGCCAGGGCGAGCGCGGCCGCACCACTGCCAATAATGATGACCAACTGGTCGTCGACCGCGTTGGTGACGCTCTCGACCTTGAGGCCTGCGGCCACCAGGCCCACGACCGAGTCGTCGGGAGCAGTGACGGGGACGATCGCCTGGACCTCCTGGCCAAGGGGCCCCTCGACGCTTTCCACGTGGACCTGACCCGCCAGCGAAGGTTCGATGTTGCCGACGAACTGCTTTCCGATGAGCTCCGGACGGGGGTGTGTGTAGCGCATCCCCGTCGTGTCCGTCACCACGAGGAAGTCGACGCCGGCCAGTTTCCGCGCCTCCTCGGTGAGTGGCTGCAGCACCTTTGAGGGATCGGGAGATTTCAGCGTGTCCACGATCCCCGGAGAGTGTGCGAACGACTCCGCCGCAGCCACCGAACGGCGCTCCGCCTCGATCTCGGCATCGTGCAACGATTGGAGCACCAGCGCCACCACCGCGCCCGCCACGAGCAGGACAATGACCACCGCCTGCAGGATGAATACCTGCCCGGCTACGCTTCGCGGACCTTTGCCGCTCAGTGACCGAGCCGATCTGCTCCGGGATCGGTCGGATTGGTCGACCATGGCGCCATTTCTAACACTTTCCAGTAGCACGTGCCCATCGGTTCACTTTCATCCGATTTTCATCGACCACCCGTCAGGCCGAGGCGCGCTTCTTGGGGGATGTCTTCTTGGCTGCCGGCTTCGTGCCCGTTGCCGACTTCGCCGTCTTTGCCGCCGCGTTCGCCGCTGTCTTCTTCGTGGCCGCCTTCGTCGTCGACCGTGCGGTGGACTTCTTGGCGGGGGTTCTGCCCGGCGTCGTCTTCTTGGTTGCGGCCTTCCGGCCGGTGCTCGTTGCGGTGGCGGTGGAGGCGGCTTTCTTCTTTGCTCCGGTTCCCCCGCTCTTCTTGCGTCCGGCGAGCGAGGTGACCTTGGCGACCGGGGCACCCTCCGTCTCTTCCGGCTCCTCGCCGCGGGCCTTCTTCGCCGCCCGGACACTGCTCTCCAACGCCGCGATCAGATCGATCACCTTGCCGCCGCCGCGGTCGTCGGAGGCCGCGGGCTGCAGCGCCTCGCCGGATGCCTTCGAGGCGATGAGGGCTTCCACCGCCTCGCGGTAGTCGTCGTGGAGCGTGTCCATGTCGACCTCGCCGAGGGTGGCCATCAGGGCGTCGGCCAGATCGAGTTCGGCGTCACGGACCGTGACGTCGGTCTCCGGGGCCACACCGTCGGTGGCACGGATCTCGTCGGGCCAGAGCAGGCCGTGCATGGCGATCACGTCGTCGACCACGCGCAGCATGCCGAGCCGTTCACGGCCGCGCAGTGCGTACTTGGCGACCGCGACCTTCTGGCTCCGCTTCAGGGCCTCGCGCAGCAGGGTGTACGGCTTGGCCGCCGGAACTCCGTTGGCGGAGAGGTAGTACGCCGCGTCCATCTGGAGCGGGTCGATCTCGGTGGCGGGCACGAATGCGACGATCTCGATCGTCTTGGCGGTGGGAAGCGGGAGTGAGGCCAGATCCTCGTCGGTGATCGGGATCAGCGTGCCGTCGGCATCCTCGTACGCCTTGCCGATGTCGGCGGCCGTCACTTCCTGCTCGTCGAGTTCGCAGACCTTCCGGTAGCGGATCCGGCCGCCGTCGGCGAGGTGGATCTGGCGGAAGGAAATCGAGTGGCTCTCGGTGGCGTTGACCAGCTTGATCGGGATGCTGACCAGCCCGAAGGAGATCGCGCCGTTCCAAATGGACCTCACCGTTCACCCCTGTGTCCCTGGAGATTTCGACAGGCATCGATAGATGGCGATTGAGTCCTATAGATCCCGTAATCATGTGATTCTTATCGTATGACGCCGATCACGGAGGTGGAGGGGCGGCGCCTGGCGCTCAGCAACCTCGACAAGGTGCTGTATCCGGCCACCGGGACGACCAAGGGCGAGGTGATCCACTACTACGCGGTCACGGCGGCCGGGGCCCTGCTCGCACATCTGCACAACCGGCCGGTGTCCTTCCTGCGCTATCCGGACGGGCCGGACGGGCAGCTGTTCTTCACCAAGAATCCGCCGCCCGGCACCCCGTCCTGGGTACGGATCGCCGAGGTGCCGCGGCATGCGGCACAGCAGGGCCGGCAGGTGGTCGTACAGGACCTGGCATCGCTGATGTGGGCGGCAAACCTGGTGGTGGAGTTCCATACGCCGCAGTGGCACGCCGACGCGCCGGGGATCGCCGACCGGATGGTGTTCGACCTCGATCCCGGAGCCCCGGCGACCGTCGTGGAGTGCTGTCAGGTGGCGCTGTGGCTGCGTGAGCGGCTGGCGGCGGACGGGTTGCTCGCGTACGGGAAGACCTCGGGGTCGAAGGGACTGCATCTCCTCGTACCGCTGGAGCCGACCTCCGCCGATCGGGTGTCGGCGTACGCGAAACGGCTGGCGACGGAGGCGGAGCAAGATCTTCCGGACCTGGTGGTGCACCGGATGACGCGGGCGCTGCGGCCGGGGAAGGTGTTCGTCGACTTCAGTCAGAACGCGGCGGCGAAGACGACCGCCACCCCCTACACCCTGCGCGCCAGGGCCGAGCCGACCGTCTCCGCGCCCGTTGCCTGGGCGGAGATCGAGGACTGCCGGACCGCCGCCGAGCTGGTGTTCCTGGCCGCCCAGATGGCCGGGAGGCTGGAGCGGTACGGGGATCTGCTCGGTCCGCTGATCAATCCGAACCGGGCCCGGCCGCTGCCTGCCGCTCCCTGAGCGGAGCCCGTCGGGGCGCGTTCACAGGCCATGGCACCCGCCGTTGGCGTCCGTGCGGGCAAAAGGCTGCATGTGGCGGGTGGATTGTCCGGGCCGTGGTGCACACTCTGCGCAGACACTGCTTCGTGAGGTCGCGTGGGGAGGCGATGGCGTGTTCGCAGGGATCGACGAGGTCGACTGGGCCTCGATGGAGCATGCCTACGGGCCTGCCGATGATGTGCCCGCGCTGCTGCGGGGGCTGGCGTCCGCCGATCAGGCGGAGCGCGAGGGGCCGCTGGACGGCATGTACGGGGCCGTGCACCACCAGGGCGATGTGTACGCCTGCACGCTGGCCTGCATTCCCTTTCTCTTCGAACTGGTCGTGGATCCGGGGATCCAGGACCGGGGCAGCATCGTCGAGCTGCTCACCAGCATCGGCGGCATCGATCTGGACGAGGACGACGAGGAAGAGATCGACGAGGAGGAGATCGAGGGCGCGGCGAACTACGCGATGGCGGCCGCCGCCGTCACCGCGGGCGCCGGGGTGTTCTTCGAGCTGATCGCCGACGAGGACCCGGGGGTGCGGCTCGCCGCACCGCTGGCGCTCGCCACGCTGCACGGCAACCCGGTGCGGGTCCTCGCACTGCTGCGGGAGCGGTTGCCGGTGGAGCCGGACGAGGAGGTGCGGCTCGCGCTCGTGGAGGCCGCCGGGCGGGTCGCGCTGCGGCACCGCCCGCTGGCCGGGCAGGCGGCTGACTGGCTGAGCCGGCTCGCCGCGGAGTCGTACGCCCCGGGGTTGCGGCTGGCCGCCCTCGCCCAGCTGGCCCGGTGCGCGCCGGAAGCGCTGCCGGGTGATGTCGTACGGGTGGTGGCGGGGCTGCTGCGCCGGCTGCGCGCTGCACCGGCCGGTGCAGCCGACGGGGCAGAGGGGACCAACGAAACGGACGGCACGGATCCGACTGCGCCTGCCGGGCAGGGCGACGATCCGGGCCCGGCCGCCGATGCCGCCGAGGAGCGAGGCGCGCCGGTGACCCTGGTGGGTCAGCTGCGGGCGCTGTCCGCCGCGGAGTCGGCGGGGCGTACTGCCCCCTGGACGGCGGACCTGCTGCGGACGCTGCACGTCGGGCTCGACGACCGGGTCGCCGACCGGACGGCGCTGCTGACGGACCAGCTGCGCAGCCCCGACCTCCGGCAGCGGATCGACGCCGTGCGGATGAGCGCCGGGCTGATACGGGCCTGGCGTGGCTCGTACGAGGAGCTGGTCCGGCTCGTGGGCGAGCAGCTCGCCTCCCCGGAGCCAAAACTGGCCGAGGCCGCCTCGCATGTGCTGGAGGAGCTCTTCGGCCTCGCCGCACCGGCCGCGGATGCACTGGCCGCGCGGGTGGTGGCGGATCCCGGGGCCTGGGTGAAGGAGTGGGCGAGCGGACCGCCGGGGCTCGGCAGCGCGGTGAAGGCGCTGGCCCGGCTGGGTGACGCCCGGGCCGTGCCCGCGCTGGCCGCCGCCCTGGAGCGCCCCGAGGTGCCGCACGACGTGGGGTTCGCCATCGGGTATCTGGGGATGGCAGCGGCACCGCTGGCCGGGGTGCTGCGCCGCAGACTCGGCGAGATCGCTCTCGACGAGGGGGCGTACGACCGGGCGAGTCCGCTGCTCTGCGGGCTGACCGCGCTGCGGACGGGCGAGGCGGCGCCGGAGGTGCTGCGGGTGCTGCGTGGTGCGCCGGAGTATCGCGGGGAGTGGCTGCGGACGTCGGCGCTGCGGGCGCTCGGCTCGTTCGGCCCCGCTGCGCACTGCGCCGTACCGGAGCTGCGGGCGCTGATACGCCGCCCGGGGACCGCGGCGGCGACGGAGGCGGCGCAGGCGCTGTGGGCGGTCGACGGGGATGCGGAGGCCGTGCTGCCGGTGCTGATCGAGGGGCTGCAGGCCGAGCATGTGCACGAGCGGCGGTCGGCGGTGACCGCACTGGGCGGGCTGGGAGCCCGGGCGGAAGCGGCGGCGCCACGGCTGCGGGCGCTGCTGTCGCACGACGAGCTGTGGCTGCGGGTCGATGCGGCGGTCGCGCTGTGGGAGGTGTGCGGGCGGGCCGAGGAGTCCGTGCCGGTCATGCTGGCGGCCTGGGAGAAGAACCGTCATGTCAGGGTCCGGGTGGCGGAATGCCTGGCGCGGATGGGTGCTGCTGGTGCAGGGTCGGATGCGGCACACGTGCTGCGTGCCGAACTCGCCTCCGTGCGCCGTCACAACGCGATGGACGGGGGGTACGGCAGCCACGACACATACGAGGACGAAAAGCTGCTGGTGTTCTGTCGGCAAGTGCTTCTGGGGAACACGGGGAAGGGGCCCACAACATGATCATCTTTGGTACGCGAGGCTATCTCTATCAACTGGCCGTTCTGACGCTCGTCTGTGGCTGGTGCGGCAACCCGGCCGCGCACACGCTACGCAAGCGGGTCACGAAGTTCACGCTGTTCTTCGTGCCCCTGTTCCCCTTCTCGACGAAGTACGCGACGCAGTGCACGTTCTGCGGCGGGGAGCAGAAGATCCCGAAGGAGCAGGCCGAGCAGCTGCTGGCGCAGCACGTGGCGGCGCAGGACGGCAACCCGTTCGGGCAGGCGCAGCAGCAGCCGGGGTACGCGCAGGACGGGCAGAACCCCTACCAGCACTGAACAACTACCTCTCCACCAGCACTAAAGGGACATAAAGGACTTCCTTCCGCATAAGGTCGATGGATCACGGGTCTGCGGACTCATGGACCGGACGACTGGGAGGGGAGGAAGCGATGCGCCCGCACCGTCGGGTGACGCGCCGCACGACGGCGGCTCTCGTGGCCACCGTCGGCGCCGCGCTGCTGGCCGGCTGCGGCACCGACAGCGGCCGGCTGCAGAGCGCCGGACCGACCCCGACCGCCATCGGGCCCGCCCGGCGCTGGCCCCAGCTGCCGCCCGCCTCCGCCGCTCCGTACGACTACGGCGAGGGCGCGACGGCGCGCATCCCCGGAATCACGGTCCCGCAGAACAATGTGCGCACACTGGACCCGGTCGCCGTGGTGCAGGCCGACCTGAAGGCCACCACCAGCCGGTCCAGCGGTTCGGACGAACTCCCCGCCGACACGATCCGGAGAATCACCGCGTGCCGCACCGCGCCCGCCGCCTGCCCGGTCCTGCAGCCGTAGACCGGCCTCTCGGCCGCCGCCGAGCTGCTGCCGTCCGGCCGGCCGGCCGGGCTGGTGCGGGACCGGGTCCGCACGATGCGGGCACTGACGGAGGATCTGCTGGAGATCTCCCGGCTCGACGCCCGTACGGAGGAGGTCGATCTCGCCGTGTACGAACTGGCGCCGCTCGCCGAGCGGGTGGTGCGCACGTCCGGGACGGAGACCGAGATCTGCTTCGTGGGAGCGGAAGCCGGCACCGAGGCGAGGAACGTACGGGTCGAGACGGACAAGCGGCGGCTGGAGCAGGTCCTCGGCAATCTGATCGCCAACGCACACAAGCACGGTCGCCCGCCCGTGGTCCTGACGGTCGACGGGCCGGTGGTGACCGTACGCGATCATGGCCCGGGCTTCCCGGACTATCTGCTGACCGGCGGTCCGCAGCGGTTCCGCACCGAGGGCGGCGGCAAGGGCCACGGGCTCGGACTGACCATCGCCGTCGGGCAGTCGGCGGTCATCGGCGCCGAACTCGTCCTCGTCAACGCGCAGGACGGCGGAGCGGAGGCGCGGCTGACGCTCCCGGGGTACGTACGGTTCGACGAAGACGAACCGGCCGGCCAGGACGGTGAGGGCGGCGTCAGCCGGGCCGGGGGCGACGGACCGACCAGCGACGGCCAGGCCGAAGCGACATAAGGGAAATAAGGTCCACCTCTTGCTACGTTGCGTGGCATGACCGCAACGAGGCCGGACGCGCCCCCGCCCGAGCTACGCCTGCCCAAGCGGCGCGGGGTCGAGCTCTCGCTCCTCATCGGGGCCGTCCTCATCTCCGTCTACGGCTACGCCGCCGTCGGCCTCGCACGCAACGACGCGGTCCCGCCCGATGTCGCCGGTTACGGTGCCGGCCTGGGGCTGCTCGCTCTCCTCGCCCATCTCGCCGTCCGCTTCCGCGCCCCGTACGCCGATCCGCTGCTGCTCCCCATCGCCGTCCTGCTCAACGGTCTCGGCCTGGTGCTGATCTACCGGCTCGATCTGGAGACGCCCAAGGACCAGGCCGCACCCACCCAGCTGGTCTGGTCGACACTGGGTGTCGCGCTCTTCATCGTGGTCGTCGTCTTCCTCCGCGACCACCGGGTGCTCCAGCGATACGCGTACCTCTCCGTCGCCGCCGCCCTCGTCCTGATGATCGTGCCGATCTTCTTCCCCGCGGTGAACGGCGCCAAGATCTGGATCCGGGTCGGCGGATTTTCCTTCCAGCCCGGCGAGTTCGCCAAGATTCTGCTCGCCGTCTTCTTCGCCGCGTATCTGGCCGCCAACCGCAATGCCCTCGCCTACACCGGCCGCAAGATCTGGAAGCTCCAGCTCCCCACCGGCCGCGTGCTCGGTCCGATCGTGGCGATCTGGCTGCTCAGCGTGTGTGTGCTGGTCCTCGAACGCGATCTGGGCACCTCGCTCCTCTTCTTCGGCCTCTTCGTGATCATGCTGTACGTGGCGACCGGCCGGACCGGCTGGATCGCGGTGGGACTGGTGCTCGCCGCCGTCGGCGCCTTCGTCGTCGGTTCCTTCGAACCGCATGTGCACAGCCGGGTGCAGGACTGGCTCGATCCGTTCGCCACCATCGCCGCGGGCCGCGGGCCCAGTCAGCTCGCCCAGTCGCTGTTCGCGTTCGCCGCGGGCGGGATGCTCGGCGCGGGGCTCGGTCTCGGCCACTCCATCCTCATCGGCTTCGCCGCCAAGTCCGACTTCATCCTGGCCACGGCGGGCGAGGAGCTAGGGCTGTCCGGGCTGACCGCGGTCTTCCTGCTGTACGCGCTGCTCGTCGCCCGCGGCTACCGGGCCGGCCTCGCCCTGCGCGACCCCTTCGGGCAGCTGCTGTCGATCGGGCTCGCCTCGATCCTGGCCCTCCAGGTGTTCGTGATCGCGGGAGGCGTGATGGGGCTGATCCCGCTGACGGGCATGGCGATGCCGTTCCTCGCCCAGGGCGGTTCGTCCGTCGTCACCAACTGGATCATCGTGGCGTTGCTCATCCGGGTCAGCGACCTCGCCCGCAGACCCCGACCCGACCAGGTGGAGACCGGGGTCGTCGCACCGATCGCGGAGGACCAGCCGTGATCCGCTACATCCGGCGGGCCGCCGCGTTCTGTCTGCTGCTGCTCATGGCGCTCCTGCTGAACGCCGCCCGCATCCAGGTCTTCCAGGCCGACGAGCTGAACGACAACCCCGCCAACCGCCGCCGGACGATCGTCCGTTACGACCAGCCGCGCGGCGACATCATGGTCGGCAAGAAGTCCGTCACCGGATCCCGGAACACCGGTGAGCAGCTCAGCTACGAGCGCACCTACACCAACGGCCCGCTGTACGCGCCGGTGACCGGTTACGCCTCGCAGACGTACGGCACGACGCTGATCGAGAACGCCGAGGACGGCATCCTCTCCGGCACCGACCCTATGCTCGCCCCGCTCCCCCTGTGGAACGAGATCACCCGCAGCCAGCAGCCCGCCGGCAACGTCGTCACCACCGTCAAGGACTCGATGCAGCGCGCCGCGTACGACGGGCTGGGCAGCCGGCGGGGCGCGGTCGCCGCCCTCGAACCGTCGACCGGCAGGATCCTGGCGCTGGTCTCGACCCCCTCGTACGACCCGGGGCGGCTCTCCGGCACGGGTTCGTCGGTCACCGACGCCTGGCGGCAGCTCAACGCGGCGAAGAGCCAGCCGATGCTGAACCGGGCGATCCGGCAGACCTATCCGCCGGGCTCCACGTTCAAGATCGTGACGGCGGCGGCCGCGCTCGACGCGGACGTGGTCACGGACCCCGACGTCGGCACCGACACCCCGTCCCCCTATGTGCTGCCGGGGACCAGCACCACGCTCCCCAACGAGGCACGCGGCTGTGAGGAGGCGTCGCTCGCCGAGGCGATCCGGGTGTCGTGCAACACCGTGATGGCCCATCTGGGGGTGCAGGTGGGGCTGGACGGGATGGTGGAAGCGGTGCGGAAGTTCGGCTTCAACGACACCGGGCTGAAGGTCCCGTCCGGGGTGGCGAAGAGCAACTTCGACACCGACATGAGCAACGACCAGCTGGCTCTGTCGTCGATCGGGCAGTACGACACGACGGCGACACCCCTGCAGATGGCGATGGTGGCGTCGGCCGTGGCGAACGGCGGCGAGCTCAAGTACCCGTATCTGGTCGACCGTACGACCACCGAGGCCGGCACCACCGTCCATCAGAACAACACGCGCTCGTACCACCGGGCGATGAGCCCGCGTACGGCGATGCAGCTGCAGCGGATGATGGTCGACGTCGTGGAGCAGGGCACCGGGTCCAATGGTGCGATCTACGGGGTGACGGTGGGCGGCAAGACCGGCACCGCGCAGCACGGCATCGACAACACCGGTATGCCGTACGCCTGGTTCATCTCCTGGGCCGAGGCCCCGGACTCCGGGCAGCCGGTGGTCGCGGTCGCGGTCGTCGTCGAGGACGCCGCCGCGAAGCGGGCGGACATCAGCGGGGGCGGCAGCGCGGCCCCGATCGCCAGGTCCGTCATGGAGGCGGCACTGCGGGGCTGACGGTACGGGCTGCACGGTTGCGGATCCGGTCGTCTCGCGACGCGGAACGGTCCGTGCGGCGCGGAGCGCGCTGATTACTGTGCGGCCATGACAGCCATCGCGCCGCGGCCCGGCCACGAACTCGCCCAGGTGAACATCGCCCGCCTCGCATTCCCCTTGGACTCCCCCGAGTTGAAGGACTTTGTCGACGCTCTCGATCCGGTCAACGCGGTCGCCGACCGAGCCGCCGGCTTCATCTGGCGGCTCCGGAGCGAGAGCGGGAACGCCACCGACGTACCGGTCTTCGGCGACTCCTGGCTGATTGTGAACCTGTCGGTGTGGCGGGACACGGAGGCGCTGACGGCCTTCATGTACCAGGGGCAGCACCGCGAGCTCCTAGCGCGGCGCCGCGAGTGGTTCGAGCGGGTGGAGGAAGCGATGACCGCGCTGTGGTGGGTGCCGGCGGGTGAACGCCCGACGGTGCAGGACGCCGAGGAGCGTCTGCAGCATCTGCGTGTGCACGGTCCGACGGAGCGGGCGTTCACCCTGCGGACCGGCTTCCCGGCCCCGGCCACCGCCGAGGGCCGGTCAGCCGATCGGCTTGCGTGACTCGGCCCTGACCTCCGCCGTGTCCGCCGCAGCCTGCTCCAGGTCCACGCTCTTCGGGTCCTGGACCGCGGTCTTGGGGGTGACCAGGCCGACGAAGGCCGCCGTGTTGTCATCCCCCCAGGCGCACATGGGGATGGTGCTGGTCACTCCGGCGTCCTTCGACGTCACGACCTGACAGGCCACCGCGATGTCGTAGCCGGCGGGGGTGAACTCCTTGGCGGGTACGACGACGGTCATGCCCTTCTCTCCCGCGGCCCCCTCCAGGATCTTGTCCCGGGTGAACTCGGGCATCTTGATCCGGCCCCACATACCGGAGATGACCAGGACGCCGCCCTTGGCGGAGGCGTACTGGGTGACGACGGCCTGCACATCACGGACGCTGGGGTCAGGGACCTCCTCGACCTCCTTGCCGTCGGTCGACGACGTGTCCTCGGCGAGCGTGTACTCCTCGTCCAGCAGCTTATTCGGCACGGTGAGCCGGTACTCGGCCTCGGGGAAGCCACCCACGACCGACTTGCCGGCTCCGACCAGCTGGAAGGCGGTGTAGCCGAGGGCGCCGACCGCCACCAGTCCGACGGCTGCGATCCCGATGACCATGCCGGTCCGCTTCTTCTCAGGCGACCGGCCGGGTATTCCCGGCTGCCCCCACGACCCCTGCGGCGGTCCCTGCGGCGGCAGTTGCTGCTGCGGATAGCCGTACGGGGGCTGCTGGGCATACGGGTTGTGCCGCGGGTGCGGGGGCTGGGGCGGCCCGTACGGGCCCTGCGGCGGCTGCGGCGGCGTGGTCATGGCACCCAAGTTACGTCACGCGTACGAACGCCGATTCGACACGAGGCGGCGTCAGCTCAACGGCCCGGTGGCTGCGCAGCCACCGGGCCGGCACCCCGTCGACCCCGGTGGCCGCGGCGACGACCCCGCCGGTGATGGCGCAGGTCGTGTCGACGTCACCGGAGCCTTCGGCGGTGGCCCAGAGGGCCGCTTCCAGATCGCCCGGATGCCGGGCCGCGGTCCACAAGGCGAACGGGACCGTGTCGTCGGCCCGGATGCGCTGCCCGCTGCCGAGCAGATCGGACGCCTTCCATGGCTCGGTGGTGAACGCGACGGCGGCGGCGCGCCGGATCCCGTCCCGTACCGGCCCTTCGGGCGTGCGGTCCGCGACTGCCGTCAGCGTGAACCCGCCCCGCACCTGCAGTGCCGCGGCGACGGCCACGGCCACGGCGCCCGCGATGCCTTGCGGGTGGGCGTGGGTGACCTCGGCCGACAACTTCGCCTGCTGTGCGGCATGGTCGAGGTCCGCGTGGAACCGGGCGCCGAGCGGTGCGACCCGCATGGCGGCGCCGTTGCCGAGGCTGCCGCCGTCGAACAGGTCGGGCGCGAGGGTGCGCCAGTCGGCCGGTGCGGTCAGCAGCTCGGGCAGCAGGATGTGCATGCCGTGGCCGTAACCGCGGGCCGGGTCGATGTCGTACGTGAGGGCGAAGCAGGCGGCGAGTCGGTCCTGATCCACCTCGCCGTGGTCGTCGAGTACACGCTGCAGGGCGCGGGCCATGGCCGTGTCGTCGGTCCAGTTCCAGACCGGTTCGGCGGGTGTGCGGCGAACGCGGATCTCGTTGTAGGCCTGCCGGGGCGCGCGGAAGAGCGGGAACCATCGCTCCCCGAACGCATCGCCGAGCGAGAGCCCTTCGAGGCTTCGGCGGGCGGCCGCCGAGTCTGCGAGCGGAGGCGTCATACAGGCCATCCTGGCGCCAGGGACAGTGGGTGTACATCCCTGATGGACGCGTTGGGACAGGGACCGGTCCGGGATCTCGTCGCCCGCACCGGCTGCGGGCGGATCGCGGCCGGACTCCCGGGCCGGCCGCCGGAGACCCTCGTGCCGGGCCGGCTACGCCGCGCCCTCCGCTATCGCGTCCTCGACCTCCGCCACCCGGGCCTGCTCCTCCGCCGTAAACCGGTCGCGGTCCAGCTGCTCGGCGATCTCCTCGTCCTGGGCCATCAGCAGGTCCAGGTTGGAGTCGCCGAGTTCGAAGACGCCCATGTCGACGTAGGCCTTCTGGAGCCGTTCGCCCCACAGTCCTATGTCCTTGACGCACGGCACTATCCGGCTGAACAGCAGCTTGCGGAAGAGCTGCAGATACTCCGAGTGCTCGGAGAGCTCCTTGGCCTCCTGCTTGCCTATGCCGAAGTTCTGCAGCACCTCGACGCCGCTGAGCCGGTCGCGCATCAGGTAGCAGCCCTCGATGACGAACTCCTCTCGCTCGCGCAGTTCGGCGTCGCTCAGCTGCTTGTAGTAGTCGCGCAGCGCCATCCGTCCGAAGGCGACATGGCGGGCCTCGTCCTGCATGACGTACGCAAGGATCTGCTTGGGCAAGGGCTTGGTCGTGGTGTCGCGGATCATGCCGAAGGCGGCCAGGGCGAGCCCCTCGATGAGGACCTGCATGCCGAGGTACGGCATGTCCCAGCGTGAGTCGCGCAGGGTGTCGCCGAGCAGGCCCTGCAGGTTGTCGTTGACCGGGTAGAGCATCCCGACCTTCTCGTGCAGGAACCGGCCGTATATCTCCGCGTGCCGGGCCTCGTCCATGGTCTGGGTCGCGGAGTAGAACTTCGCGTCCAGGTCGGGGACCGACTCCACGATCCTGGCCGCGCAGACCATGGCGCCCTGCTCACCGTGGAGGAACTGGCTGAACTGCCAGGAGGTGTAGTGCTTGCGCAGCTCGCCCCGGTCCTTCTCGGTCATCTTCGCCCAGTGCGGCGTGCCGTACAGCGTGAGGGCCTCGTCCGGGGTGCCGAGCGGGTCGGCGGGGTCGACCTCCAGGCTCCAGTCGATGCGCTTGTTGCCGTCCCACTGCTTGTCCTTGCCCTTCCGGTAGAGGGCGAGGAGGCGCTCGCGGCCGTCGTCGTACTCCCAGCTGAAGCGGGCGGCGCCGGAGGCGGGCACCTGCCACAGCGGTTCCTCGGGGGCGGTGGTGTAGAGGTCATGTGTCGACACGGACGGCTCCTTCGCCTCGCATGGTTCGATAAGTTCCGTGGCGGTTGCGTCAGTTGGCAGGTTCACACGTTGGTAGACACCGGGTCAACAAGTCGTGCGCAAGGGATTGACGGTCTTGCTGACAAGCAGTCTCATAAGAAATGACCGCCGGTAACCCATGTGTGAGGTGCCCTCAGCCATGACGACAGTGACCGGACGCGACGTGCAGACGCTTCGCGACGCACTCGGCCCGCTCCGGGACCGTGAGCAGATCGCCGAACGCCTCCTGGAGTCCTCGGCCAAGCACTCCTTCGACCCGGACACCGAGCTCGACTGGGATGCGGCCGTCGAGGACGGCAAGTGGTTCTGGCCGCCCGAGCTCGTCTCGCTCTACGACACCCCGCTGTGGCGGAAGATGTCCGAGGAGCAGCGGATGGACCTGGCCCGGCACGAGGCGGCGTCGCTGGCCTCGCTCGGCATCTGGTTCGAGATCATCCTGATGCAGCTGCTGGTCCGGCACATCTACGACAAGCCAGTGACCAGCAACCATGTCCGCTACGCACTCACCGAGATAGCCGACGAGTGCCGGCACTCGATGATGTTCGGACGCATGATCCAGTGGGGCCAGGCGCCCAACTACCCCGTACCGCGTGTCTATCACAACCTCGCGCGGGTGCTGAAGACCGTGTCCACCACGCCCGGATCGTTCGCCGCGACCCTGCTCGGCGAGGAGATCCTCGACTGGATGCAGCGGCTGACATTCCCGGACGAGCGCGTCCAGACGCTGGTGCGCGGCGTGACCCGGATCCATGTGGTCGAGGAGGCGCGGCACGTCCGCTACGCCCGCGAGGAACTGCGCCGCCAGATGGTCACCGCACCGCGCTGGGAGCGCGAGTTCACCCGGCTGAGCTGCGGGGAGGCGGCGCGCGTCTTCTCCGTCTGCTTCGTCAACCCGCAGGTGTACGAGAACGTCGGCCTGGACCGCCGCGAGGCCGTCGCCCAGGTGAAGGCGAGCGGCCACCGGACGGAGGTCATGCAGGCGGGCGCGAAGCGGCTGACGGACTTCCTCGACGACATCGGCGTGCTGAACGGTGTCGGGCGCAAGCTGTGGAAGAGGTCGGGCCTGCTGGCCTGACCCGGCTCCCGCCACCGAGGGGAGGGCTCAGGGGGTGTCCGGCGGATCATGACCGGGGCCGCGCACCCGGCCCTGATCCGCCGGACACCCCCTACCCTTCGAGGTATGAGCTCTGCTGCCGCAGCCCCGCCGAACCGCGCGTACCAAAGGCTCAGCGTCGAGGAGCGCCGCGCGCAGCTCCTCGGTGCGGCCCTCACCCTCTTCGCGCACCGGGCCCCCGACGAGGTCTCGCTCGATGAGGTCGCGGCGGTCGCCGGGGTCTCCCGTCCTCTCGTCTACCGTTACTTCCCCGGTGGGCGGCAGCAGTTGTACGAGGCTGCCCTCCGGTCCGCCGCCGACGAACTGAAGCTGTGCTTCGCCGAGCCACCCGTGGGCCCGCCCACCGAACGGGTGACGCGGGTGCTCGGCCGGTATCTCGCGTTCGTCGACGAGCACGACGCGGGGTTCAGCGCACTGCTGCGCGGCGGCAGCGTCGCGGAGACGTCCCGGACGACGGCGATCGTCGACGAGGTGCGGCGGGCGGCGGCCGAACAGATCCTGCTCCACCTAGGCCGCGGCGACACGCAGACCCGAGGACCCCGCCTGCGGATGCTGGTGCGGACCTGGATCGCAGCCGTCGAGGCGGCCTCCCTGATCTGGCTGGACGAGGAGAAACAGCCCCCGGCGGGCGATCTGCGCGCCTGGCTGGTCGACCAGCTGATCGCCCTGCTCGCGGCCACCGCGGCGACGGACCGGGAGACGGCGTCCGTGGTCGCGGAGCTGCTGCCGCTGGAGACCGCCGACGGTCCGGCCGGACGGCTGGCCGACCGGCTCGTCCCGGTGGTCGCCGGCGCGGCGCATCTCATGCCGCCGCACTGAGTGCCCGAACACACCCCTGGGTCAGACTGGGGGCGTGAGAAGCGAGAACACCACCTTCAGGGGCGGCCCGCTGGACGGGCGGGTACTGCCCGTCCTCGTCGGCGCGACCGGCCATCCGCCCAAGTGGTACGAGGTCCCGGTGCCGGCCGCCGACGGCGGACCGGCCACCGTGTACACATACCGGCGGGTCCCGGCCGGATACTCCAAGCGGCTGGGTGTGCAGCGTGGCTGGGTGTACGAGTACGCCCCCGAGGGCCGCGAGCGCCACACTCCCAAGTGGCCCTGGTCGAAACCGAGCTGACCCGCGCGCATCCCGGCTGCGCGCACCGGACCCTCTAAGATCGACGGATCCATGGTCACGAGAACGGTCACAAGGGGGTGCGCCATGGAGGCGCTGCGTCAGGACGATCCACGCCGCTTCGGTCCGTACACCGTGGTGGCGCGGTTCCGCGAGACCGCGAGCGCCGTGCAGTACTTGGCGCATGACGCGGCCCTCGACGACACCGTCGTGATCACCGCGGCCCGACCCGGACTCGCCGCGCTCCCTGCCTTCCGCCGCCGCTTCGAGGCGGAGACACGCACGGCGGACCGGCTGGCGGGCGGCTGGGTCCAGCCGCAGATCGTCACCCGTACGGCAGAACACGCGGACGGGGACACGGACGGGAACGCGGACGGGCAGCTGTGGACGGCCGTGGCGTACGTACCGGCGCTGACGCTCGCCGAGGCGATCGACTTCGTGGGCCCGCTCCCCGAGCGTGCGGTGCGGATACTGGGCGCGGGCATCGCCGAAACGCTCTCCCGGGCGCACGCCACCGGGTCCGTGCTGGAGGGGCTCGCCCCCAGGACGGTGCTGCTGGCCGAGGACGGGCCCCGGCTCACCGCCTTCGGCCCCCTGGGCGCGGCGGCCGACGCGGAGGCCCGGGCGGGCGGGCAGCTGTCCGTGCGGCTCGGCTATCTCACCCCGGAACAGGTCGAGGGCAAGGAAGCCGGACCGGCCTCCGACCTCTTCGTGCTGGGGCTGCTGCTGGCGTACGCGGCGACCGGGACGACCCCGCTCGCCGACGGACCGGCGGCGGAGGCCGCCGAGCGGATCGCCCGTACGGAACCGGAACTGGACGCCGTCCCGGAAGAGTTGCGCGACCTGATCGCGCGTTGCCTGGCCAAGGACCCGGCCGACCGGCCGACCGCGGGCACGGTGGCGGCGGAACTGGCGCTGGAGGGCGCCGCGGGCCTCGCCAAGGGCGGCTGGCTGCCGGAGCCACTGTCCCGAGCGATCTCGGAACAGGCCGGGTGCGTACGGAAGTTGGCGACGGATCCGGATGACGGTCCGACCGACACACCGGCCGGCGCCGCCACCGGCACCCCCGTTGACTCGCCGACCCACAGTCTGCTCGGCGCCCTCGGCCACGACCCCGTCGACGCGTCCCCCGACGGACCCGCCGACGCCCGGCCCGACACCCCTGCCACCAGGGACGACGACGTCCGGACCACCCGCATCGGCAGCGTCGGCAGCCCCCGTGCGCCGGAGCCCGACCGGCCGACCACCCAGCTGTCAATCCCGCGTGAGCGCAGCGGGCCTCCGGCCGAGCTGCCCACCGGCCTGCCGCCCGTCGCACCGCTCGTGCCGCGCCCTCTTCCCGCCCCCACGGCACCGTCCGCACCGGCACCGGCATCGACCGCCCCGACAACACCCCCCACTGCTCCCCCTCCCCCTCCTCCCTCTGCCGGTCCGGCCGAAGCACCCGCTCCCGCTCCCGCAGCCCCCTCCCTCGACCGTCGCACCCTGCTCATCGGTGGCGCCGCCGGCGCTGCCGGGATCGTCGTCGGTGGCGGGGCCGTTCTCGCCTTCGGGTCCGGCACTGCCGAGGACCACGACGATGCCAAGGCCGCCCCGGCCCCCACCCGCCCCACCGTCGCCGGGCTGCCGCCGCAGCCGCGTTGGGTGTACACGCATCCCGACGCCGAGCCCGTGCCGCTCACCGCCGCCCTCTGGCGCGACCGGCTGCTCGTCCTGACCGGCGACACGCAGGCCGTCGGGATCGATCTGCGCTCCGGACACCGCGTCTGGGAGTGTGCGGACGGAGCCAAGGGGCAGGCGGCCCTGCCCGCCGGTGATGACCTCTGCTTCGTCGCCGGGCCGTCCGAGTTCCTCTGGCTGTCGCCCAAGGACGGACAGGTCGCACACCGGGTGGCGTACGAGGACGGGTTCAAGGACGCGCCGTATCTGGCGGTGTCGGACATCGTCGGCCAGTCCGGGCCCGTCATCTGGTTCGTCGGCTCCCACAAGGTCACCGTGAAGGCCAAGAAGCCGAAGAAGGGCAAGAAGCCGGGAAGGGACACCCAGGTCGTCGTGTCGTTCCTGTTCGCGTACGACGTCGTGCAGCGCAAGGAGGTGTGGCGGACCTCCGTACCCACCGGCCGCGAATCGGCCGCCCCCTCCCACCGGTTGATCGCCGTCCGGCCGGACGACATCGTCGTACGTCAGAAGAGTGCGACGCTCACCCCGGCGGACGTCAAGGCCGCCAAGGGCAAAGCGGTCTTCCGCGGCTTCGACCGCGAGAGCGGGAAGCTGCTGTGGACCAAGTCGTTCGGCAAGGTCGGGCCGGACGGGGCAGCCGCCGGCGACGACCAGGGGCTGCTCTACGCGGCGGTGGGCGACGCTCTCGAGTCGTTCGAGATGCCCGGGGGCAAGCCGAAGTGGACCCTGAACGGCACCGCCGGCTCCGTGTTCGGGACCCCGGTGCCGGCCGGAGCGCTCCTGCACACCACCAACCGCAACCAGGAAGTCGGCGCGGTCGACCGGGCCACCGGAAAGCTGCACTGGCGACGGTCGACGGAGGCGGCGCCCGCAGACGCCGCGCCCGCCGTCACCGTCAGTCTCTCCGGCAGGACCCTGCTGGCGGCCGGAGGGACGCAGGTCACCGCGCTCGCGTCGGTGGACGGGCGACGGCTGTGGAAGTTCCAGGACATCGGGGTGCAGGATCCGAAGGGGGCCACGGTCACCGCCCCGTACCGGGTGCTGGCATTCGGGAAGACCGCCGTGGTCCAACGCGGCCGGATCTTCTACGCCTTCCCGGTGGTGTGAACCCGCGGGACACCCGCCTTCCGGGGGAACCCCCGGCCGCCACACCGCGGGGTTCTTGCATCGTCCGACACCCGGTGACCGTATGGATGCGTTGCGCTCACTCATGGGGTAGTCCCACGATCGCCCCGTCATCGGAGGTGATCCCGTGTCCGGCACGGTCCTGCGCACCGTCTGCTCGGCGGCGCTCGCCGCCCTCGTCGTGGCCTCCCCCGCCGTTGCCGCCCCCGTGAAACCGGACCCCGGTCCTTCGGGCGCGGCCACCGGCAAGGGCCCCGACTCCGCCAAGAGCATCGCCGAGCTGCTGACCGAGCTGCGCACGCTGTACCGGCAGGCGGAGGAAGCCACCGAGACGTACAACGGGACCGCGGCCGAGCTGAAGAAGCGGACCGCCGAGGCGAAGAGCCTCGGCTCCGCCCACTCCGCGGCCAGGCTCGCGCTGGCCCGCAGCCACGACGACGCGGGGCAGCTGGCCCGTGAGCAGTACCAGGGGCGGTCCGACTTCTCCGCGTACGTACAGCTGCTGCTGGCCCGTGATCCCGCGCGCGCCCTGGACCAGGGGCATGTGATCCAGCGGGTGGCCGCCGACCGGGCCGCGACCGTGAAGCGGCTCACCGGCGCCGCGAAACACGCCGACGACCTGGCCACCGCATCCCGCAAGGTGCGCGACAGACAGCGGGTGCTGGCGGCGCGGCAGAAGAAGCAGCGCGACACGGTGCGGGCCCGGATGCGGAACGTCGAGAAGCTGCTGGCGACCCTCTCCGCCGAAAAGATCGCCCGGCTGGCCAGGCTGGAGCAGCAGGCCACGGAGAAGGCTCAGGGCGCGCTGGTCGCCTCGGGTGCCCTGTCCTCGTCCCGGCGGCCGTCCGAGCCGGGCGGCGAGGCAGTGGAGTACGCGATCGGGCAGCTCGGCAAGCCGTATGTGTGGGGTGCGGAAGGGCCGGGGTCGTTCGACTGCTCCGGGCTCACCTCGCAGTCCTGGGCGACCGCCGGCCGGCCCATTCCACGGACCTCGCAGGAGCAGTGGAAGCAGTTGCGGAAGGTACCGCTGAACACGCTGCGCCCGGGTGACCTGGTGCTCTACTTCCCGACGGCCACACACGTGGCGCTGTACATCGGCGACGGTCTGGTGGTGCAGGCGCCCCGGCCGGGGACTCGGGTGAAGGTCTCACCGGTGGCGTCGAACCCGCTGCTCGGCGCCGTTCGGCCGGATCCGGAGAACGCATCGCTGGGCGCGTACAAGCTGCCGGAGCTGCCCCGGGGCGCTTCGGACGGCTCGGACACGGGGTACAGCACGTCGTCCGCCCCCGCCGGCGCGTAGGGCAGGCTCCAGGTGCGTCACGTGAGGGCCGACAGGATTCGGCTCGCCCAACGCGAGCGCTGCCGGCCGAATGGCCGTCACCCCCTTCAAGGCAACTCAGTGCTCGGTGCTCCGCCGCCTCGCGAGGGAGCCCGGCTCACTGAAATCCGGCGAGTTCGAGGACAAGCCCCATGTAGAGAGAAATGGAGATCGCCAGCAAGAGAAAAATGATCACGGTGTGGATCGTGCGATGCCGTCGTACCCCGAGGCCGAGATGAGCGCGCGCGGCCGGACTGACGCGCGGCCCACCGTGCGCGTCACCACAGGCGTGTTGCAGCGCGCGCACCAGAGCCCGCTGGCTTCTGAGCGTGGTGAGGCCGATGCGCACACCGTCTCTGTCCCGCACCACGACCGCGCGAAAAGTGCCGTCGTAGCTGAAGCCGGTGAGCAGTCGGACATCTCTTATGCGCGTGAGATCCACGGAACGCTCACCGGTCAGCGTTCGGGCGGTCACACGAGTCATCGAACAACGGACCAACCCGGTTTCCTGGCACAGCTCCGGCAGCAGGAAGGACCCTGCGAGTCCGCCGGTCAGAGCGCAGATGACCGACACGCCGGCCGGAAGCAGGCCTGCCAATGCGAACAGCCACGCCACGAAGGGAGAAAGAATGAGGAAAGCGGCGATGGAGCTCGCGAGCCGTGCCCGTGATCGGGCGACAGCCGGTGCTCTCTCGGTGGAGTCCACGGGAGCAGCGTAAGGGGCAGTTGCCGGCTTGTCCCCGGCCGGGCCGATCAGCTGTCACTGGCGCTTGCCGGGGAAGGCGGCGTCCGTCCGGAGCACCGGAGGGTGCGCGACCGCCGGCGGGGACCGATACGCACAACGAATCTCGGGACCGACTGGAATTTGCCTCCGAGGGTCGCCATTGGTCACCGACAAGCGACCAATGACGACCGCTCAAGCGCTGGTCAGACACCCCATGTCGTTGGGTGTCAAGCGGCATGGGGGTGGGCGTGGTGTGACCAGGCGGTTGCTTCGTCGTAGGTGGTGCGGGTTTTGAGGCAGCCGTGGAGGATGCCGACGAGG